>NC_010001.1:450000-753000 GCF_000018685.1 Lachnoclostridium phytofermentans ISDg
TAAGGCCGACGGGAGAAGCATTGTTAAGGAACTCGGCAAAATGACCCCGTAACTTCGGGAGAAGGGGTGCCTACGAAAGTAGGCCGCAGAGAATTGGCCCAAGCAACTGTTTAGCAAAAACACAGGTCTATGCAAAACCGAAAGGTGAGGTATATGGGCTGACGCCTGCCCGGTGCTGGAAGGTTAAGGGGAGAGGTTAGACGCAAGTCGAAGCTTTGAACTTAAGCCCCAGTAAACGGCGGCCGTAACTATAACGGTCCTAAGGTAGCGAAATTCCTTGTCGGGTAAGTTCCGACCCGCACGAAAGGCGTAATGATTTGGGCACTGTCTCGACAATGCACCCGGTGAAATTGAAATACCAGTGAAGATGCTGGTTACCTGCGCCAGGACGGAAAGACCCCATGGAGCTTTACTTCAGCTTGATACTGGGATTCGGTGCTGCATGTACAGGATAGGTGGGAGACTAAGAAGTAGGAACGCCAGTTCTTACGGAGTCGCTGTTGGGATACCACCCTTGTAGTACTGGATTTCTAACCTGTAGCCGTGACCCGGCTAGGGGACAATGTCAGGCGGGGAGTTTGACTGGGGCGGTCGCCTCCGAAAGGGTATCGGAGGCGCTCAAAGGTTCTCTCAGAATGGTTGGAAACCATTCGTAGAGTGCAAAGGCATAAGAGAGCTTGACTGTGACACCGACGGGTGGAGCAGGTACGAAAGTAGGACTTAGTGATCCGGTGGTATAAAGTGGGATTGCCATCGCTCAACGGATAAAAGCTACCCTGGGGATAACAGGCTTATCACTCCCAAGAGTTCACATCGACGGAGTGGTTTGGCACCTCGATGTCGGCTCATCGCATCCTGGGGCTGTAGTAGGTCCCAAGGGTTGGGCTGTTCGCCCATTAAAGCGGTACGCGAGCTGGGTTCAGAACGTCGTGAGACAGTTCGGTCCCTATCCGGCGTAGGCGTAGGATATTTGAGAGGAGCTGTCCTTAGTACGAGAGGACCGGGATGGACTGACCTCTGGTGTATCGGTTGTTCTACCAAGAGCATGGCCGAGTAGCCAAGTCGGGACGGGATAAACGCTGAAGGCATCTAAGCGTGAAGCCCCCCTCAAGATAAGATATCCCATAGCATAAGCTAGTAAGACCCCTTAAAGACGATAAGGTTGATAGGACAAAGGTGGAAGTGTGGTAACACATGTAGCTGATTGTTACTAATAGGTCGAGGGCTTAACCTAAAAGGTTTGTTTAAACTTTTTTCTGAGTTGACAATGTCAACATCATTTATTACAATGTAGAAGTATTCCTCGATAGCTCAATGGTAGAGCACACGGCTGTTAACCGTGGGGTTGTTGGTTCGAGCCCAACTCGGGGAGTTATTAACAAGAATAACCATGATATGAATGATAAAATTGTTAATTGACAAGAATTAAATTATATGTTAATATTATTAGCACGGCTCCATGGTCAAGCGGTTAAGACACCGCCCTTTCACGGCGGTAACAGGGGTTCAAATCCCCTTGGAGTCATTTGTAAGATTGATAGTTAACTAAAGTGGTGAAAGCTACTATCGGTCTTATCTTTGTGAAAAAAAGATACTCTATTGAACATTGTGCCGACGTGGCTCAATTAAACGTAAAGTGAATACGCCGACGTGGCTCAATTGGCAGAGCAGCTGACTTGTAATCAGCAGGTTATCGGTTCGAGTCCGATCGTCGGCTTTTATGGCTTTTGATTTTCAAAAGACATGGACCTTTAGCTCAGTTGGTTAGAGCAACCGGCTCATAACCGGTCGGTCCCGGGTTCGAGTCCCCGAAGGTCCACTAGAGATAATTATACAAAGGATTATCTTACAGGAAATAAAAGAATTTGGCTCAGTGGCTCAGTTGGTTAGAGCGCCGCCCTGTCACGGCGGAGGTCGTGGGTTCGAGTCCCATCTGAGTCGTTGTAATCGAAAAGATTACACGACAAAAAATACTCAATATGTATTTGTTATCGAGTCATAAAGACCAGTTAAATTGGGATCTTAGCTCAGCTGGGAGAGCATCTGCCTTACAAGCAGAGGGTCATAGGTTCGAGCCCTATAGGTCCCATTCAACCGAAAGGTTATGCCGGCGTGGCGGAACTGGCAGACGCACAGGACTTAAAATCCTGCGGGACTAATCTCCCGTACCGGTTCGATTCCGGTCGCCGGCATTATCTTTGAATTTTTCAAAGATAATCAGTATGAAAATTTCATACTATGTACGTGTAGCTCAGCTGGATAGAGCGTCTGGCTACGGACCAGAAGGTCGCGTGTTCGAATCATGTCACGTACATTAGTGCCTGTAAATGCTGAGTTTACAGGCTTTTTTCATTTTATTGACATGATCTCATATCAAAATGGAAACCCTTGTGTCAGGTGTTGTGGTGTGGTTCTTAGGAACCCCTAGATACTAGATGCAGGGATATTTTTATTTAAATGTGTCACAGATATTTTAAAAAAATCGTCCAATATATTAAAATACCACTGTTCATTTATCTATTTTAAAGAATTCATTATCATAATAATCATCAATCTGTCTTGTCTAAGAATCCAAACGCTTACCCCTCAATAATTTAAATAGAACCTTATGGTTTAACTTAAAATTAGCTATCATAATCACTATATTCAGATTTAGAAACCTATTATTCTTGTATACCATAAATAGTATGCTATAATTAATAAGTAAGGGAAAAACAGTAAGTATTTCTCTAAGGGAGTTTCTTGTGTTATTTCGATAGTCAACAATTTATTGGCTATTTTTTTCTGCCGTCATAAACCAAATAAAATTATATTTACTAGACATAACTTGTACTAGTTAGTCATAGATTTACTTACGAATACCTTCAAGGACAACTTTAATACTACCCGCTTTCTTTAGTACATATAATATATCGAGGTGATAATCATGAGTAGTTGTACTGATATACTGTTGATAAGCTCTGTAGCATGTCGAATTGCAGAATGTCTTGATGACAACGAATTAGCATTGCTTGCAGCTGACTTGTTATTTTTAAGTGATGCACTTAATGCTATTGCGGTACGTAGAGCGGTTTGTAAGGATATCTGCGAAAAGAAAGCCGCAAACACAGCGAAGAATAGTAAAGATAGTAATGCTAATAGCGGCAATAATAATAGTAACAATAATAATAGTAACAATAATAATAGTAGCGAGAATAATGGTAGTAATGATAATAGAGGTAACAAAGGTAATAAAGACGGTAATGGTAATAAAGTAGGTAAAAATAATAAAGACAGTAAAAGTAATAATGGTAATAGCGCTAGTAGCGGTAGTAGTATAAAACAAATCAGTGATGAGAAAAACGTTATTACACCGGTAAAAAGAGAACAAAGCTCCGAAATGAAGACTAGTGGGAGTAGTAATATGAAAGCTACATTCACTAAAAATGATAATTCTATGAAGATGGGCGATAATAAAATCGTTGATATGTCAGAGGATATTAATCATAGTAACAAGAAATAGAATGATAGGATGAATGCAATTTCGATTCGGACCTTTATAAATAAATTACAAGAAGGAATATGTACATAATTCTTAGAAGTATACTTATTAAGTAAATTAGATAGACATTAATTCACATCAATGTCTATCATGAGTAAAAATTATATATAAAATATTTTGCTCAAAAATAATTTAAAAAATCTGATAGCAGAGATTAATGAGTATTGGTACTGCTGCTGAGCAAATAATACCATTGATTACAGATAATACTACGGTTTCTTCATTGGTATATCGAATTAACATAGGTAGGGTAGTATCTTCACTGGTAGCTCCTGCAGGAGCTATACAGGTTGGAAAATTCAAATACTTTGCTATGAGTGGGATACTAAAGAAAGAAAATATTTCTCTCATTAAATTACTTAAGAAAGTAATACTACCAAACGAAGCACCTGCGAACTCGCTTACCATAACACCAGATAAGCTATACCAACCTAATCCACTTGCCATAGCTGTACTGGTGTTCATAGAGATTCCAGTGATAAAACTACAAATAATACCTCCAAGTAACGATCCAATTATGATACCAAAAGGAATAATAAAAACTTTAACATGATATTCTTTAATTTTCTGTATAATGCCACGATTTAATCCGATGCTGATAGCTACTAAAAACATAAGTAAATAAAGGATATAATGAGTATGTTCTGTAACAAAATTAATGATTGTTATATCAATGCCGGATAATCCATAAACAATTCCTATTAACAGGGCAATTACGGTAAGTAGAACCATAATTAGTCCTCCTTTTCTTTTAGTTTCTTTTTCATAAATAATCTGGTTAATAAGTAAACAATTAAAGTAGAAAAGACTGTTGGAATAAAAAAGTATAGAAAACTAGTTAAACCAAGTGTTGATATCTCTTGAAGAAAATGCTCTCTTTTACCAAGCATAACCCCCATAGAAAAAATAATTAAAATGGTGCATACTATTTGCATTTTTTCATTCTTTTTTTTATGTTTCTCTGGAAAAAACCTTGATCCAATGAAAATTCCAATTCCCATAATAATGAGAATATCCATAATATAGCCTCCCTTCTATAATAAAGTCCTCTTTTAGAAAAAATCAAGAACAGATAATGATATGGATAAGAATAGAGAATTTTAACCTCTCTAAAGCCCACGAATCCTAATACAAACGTATATACTATAACAAATATTTTAACTTCAAGCAAGAGAAACGAATGATACGAAAGATATAAACAGTACTTGCTTATAATTTGGTGCTTCTATATAAATTTTAAAAATGAATCCTATTAAAATTAGAACTTTGAGTACTAAGAAGTTAAAATTTAGATAAATACATCAACACTTTGACGAATTAGCGTATAAAACTACGAGAAAGTTTTGATTTTTTGATGCTTCTATCAATACTACTGGATAATTTTTATCTGCTAGGAAATAGCTATGAATCTTGACTTTATAAATTGTTTGTGATATATTAAACCGTATCCGACATTGGTACAGATTACGTGTAATGACAAAATTCCTAACAGGTTACTTACTAGATTATATTACTTGAATTTAAAACCTGCAAACAGTATGTTTACAGGTTTTTCATTATAATTAGCTGCATTAAATTTTGTATAAGTGAATGTAATTCAATTGAACTTTGGTAGGATTAGGAAATATTATCATAAATTTAAACTAGAATTAGATAATTTATTAACGAAGTCTTTATTTGACTTCTTAAGGCTTTTTTAAGGATGTTAGGCATTTAATCTCCTAAGAAAAAGTTGGTTTAATATTTCATAATATGGATGACGATACAAATAGTTAAACTAAGTTGTAAGTAAGCCAATATCAGAGGTTTCTTTGATATTGGCTTTTTTAAAAACGTAGGGACCTTTCGTCATTTTTTTATGCGAGCCAATGAATGTATAGTTCAATTCTGAGGTAGGAATAATTAAATAAGGGCTAAAAATATATAAGAGATAACATCTTGAATTATATTTTTATATAAAAAGACAGGAAGAAAGTGAGGATTGCTATGAAAATCAATCAGGAAAAGTGGAATTTGCCATCTTATATCAGGGATATCTTAACCGAGAGCAAACACGTATACTATCCACGTTCGAAGAAGGAGCTGATACATATGGCTTTTGGTGGAGAAGATGTGGACACTTATGAGGTGGCTTATGATGTACCGGGCAAGGGCAACATTGTAGAAGCAACGGTTACTCGTTGTAAAAATGGTATTGTAGTAAATTATCCGGACGACTATATGCGTAGACGTGACCCAGATTGTCTATTAGTTGCCGATAAAAATGATACAGACAAGCCTAAGTACGATGATGTTTACAATCAAGATTTTGAGCCACTTCGTCAGGAAACATTCCAATGGTTAAAAAAGCAAAAGCTTATTGTGTTTGCTTTTAAGTCCGGTGGTGAGGAATATGGTTATGATACCTTATTGGTTTCTCCAGCAAATGCGGGATTTTTTGCTTGTGCTGTTGCAGATTTACAGGGCTTTACCAGTATGCATGACATATCGGAGGACTTCAATCCAAAGGCAGTCATTTTCTTAGCACCTCCATTCCGTCATACCCATTTTGATGGTAAACAAATTGTAATTCACAATCGTTTAACAGGAATTCATGAGTTGTTTTCCTATAACTTATATCCAGGCCCAAGTGCGAAGAAGGGTATCTACGGCGTTTTACTTAACATTGGTGAAAATGAAGGTTGGACAACCGTTCACGCGTCTACTGTTAAGGTTATTACCCCATACGACAATGAAATTGTTATTATGCATGAAGGTGCATCTGGCGGTGGAAAGAGTGAGATGATCGAGCATGTTCACCGTGAGATGGATGGTCGTATTTTACTTGGTAAAAATACAGTAACTGGTGAGAAAACATTTATTGAATTATCAGAATCATGTGAATTAAGACCTGTTACCGATGATATGGCAATTTGCCATCCAAGGATGCAAAACGATAGTAAGAAACTTGTTGTTAAGGATGCAGAGCAAGGTTGGTTCTTACGTTGTGATCATATTAAGAGTTATGGTACTGCTCCTCAGCATGAAAAGATTTTTATTCATCCACAAGAGCCGTTGGTATTTTTAAATATTCAAGGTGTGCCAAATTCTACCTGTCTTGTTTGGGAACATACATTAGATTCTAATGGAAAACCTTGTCCAAACCCAAGAGTAGTTCTTCCAAGACGCTTGGTTCCGAATGTAATTGATGAGCCTGTAGAAATTGATGTTAGAAGTTTTGGTGTTAGAACACCGGCTTGTACAAAGAAGAACCCTTCTTATGGTATTCTTGGTATGTTCCATATTTTACCTCCAGCACTTGCTTGGTTATGGAGATTGGTTGCACCAAGAGGATATAACAATCCAAGTATTACTTCTTCCGAAGGTATGACAAGTGAAGGTGTTGGTTCTTACTGGCCATTTGCAACTGGTAAAATGGTGGAGCAGGCAAACCTTCTTATGGAGCAGATATTAAATTCAAGTCATACTCGTTATTTACTCATTCCGAATCAACACATCGGTGCTTATGAAGTTGGATTTGTACCACAGTGGGTAGCAAGAGAGTATATAGCTAGAAGAGGTAGTGCAAAATTTAAACCAGAGCACTTAGTAGAAGCTCGTTGTTCAATTCTAGGATATGGACTTGGATCACTTAAGGTAGATGGTCAGTACATCCGTAAGGCATTTTTACAACCAGAAATGCAGCAAGAAGTTGGTATCGAAGGCTATGATGCTGGTTCTAAGATACTTCTTGATTTCTTCAAGGAGGAAGTACAGAAATTCTTAACTCCTGAACTTCATGAGATGGGTAGAAAGATAATTGAATTATTACTTTCTGATGCTTCTGTTCAAGAGTACAATGATTTATTGCCAATGAGATATTAATAAAACAGTTATTTTACTGTTTTAATATAGGTACCCTAAAAGAGCGGGTGCAAATGGAATATTCTAAGGAGAAGCCAATCAGCTTTCGGAGGATTTCGTTTGCACTCGCTTTTAACATGATAAGGAAAGTTCGCGAATGTCTTTCCTTGTTTTAGATAAATATATTCTTTGCATTTTTAATTATAGTTCTGTTATAATCATGCTATTATAGTCTGAATAAAACAAAATAAAGTAATCTTTATCAATGGGAGTCTTATGAAAAAAATATTAGTTGTTGAAGATGATCTAAATATTAATAACATGCTGAGAGAAGCCTTAGAGGAAGCTGGTTATGAGGTGGTTCAGGCATATTCGGGTACAGAAGCCATGCTAAATGTAGGCATGACAGAGTTTGATTTAATTCTTTTGGATTTAATGTTACCGGGCATGTCAGGAGAAGAGTTTTTAAAGCTGTTCAATAAAAAAGAACGGACGCCTGTTATTGTGCTATCTGCAAAGGACGAGCTGGATAGTAAGGTGGATGTCCTATCATGCGGAGCAGATGATTATATTACGAAACCATTTCAATTAAAAGAATTACTTGTTCGTATTGAAGTAGCTCTTAGGCGAGTAAATCGAAATATAGAAAAATCGCAGGATGAAACAAATCAATGTCTTTCTCATAAAGACTTATTATTGAATCGTAGTTCTTATGAAGTTAGATTAGCAGGAAATTTGATATCACTTACCAAACAGGAATATAAGATATTAGAACTTTTACTTCTCCATCCAAACAAGGTGTTTAGTAAGCAGGAGATTTATAATTATGCATGGGAAGAATACTTTATCGGTGAGGATAAGACAATCAATGTTCATATCAGTAATATCCGCATGAAGCTAAAAAAGGTTACAGAAGACGATTATATTGATACGGTCTGGGGAATAGGATTTAAACTCAGTAAATAGTCTTTAAACTTAGTAAATACTATCTTTACCATTTCTTTAACTTTCCTTTGCGATATGTTTATAAAGATTCTTTAAGATAATACTTGAAAAGAACATTGCTTTATAACAGAAATATTGAAACAGAGAGAAAGAGGAGGAAGAGTATGAATGATATATTGTTAAGGTCATCCGTTCTAACAAAGAAGTATAAAAATTATGCTGCTGTTAATCAGGTAAACCTAACGATAAAGCGAGGTGATATCTATGGCTTTATCGGTAGGAATGGAGCAGGTAAAACTACATTTTTAAAAATGATTAGCGGACTTGCAAAACAAACCTCAGGTAATATAGAGCTATTTGGTGCGGATTGTAATAAGCAAAAGGAGCTATTTTCCAGGATTGGGGTTTTAATTGAGGCACCGGGATTATTTCCGAATATGACTGCGTTTGAAAATCTAAAGATGAAGTGTATCAGTCATGGGATTCAGGATGATAATTATATTCATGAAATTATTGAGCTTATAGGCTTAAAAGATGTAAATAAGAAAAAGACAAAAAATTATTCGCTTGGTATGAAACAGAGACTTGGAATTGGTATGGCATTGATTGGAGATCCGGACTTACTGGTACTTGATGAGCCAATCAATGGTCTTGATCCTCAAGGGATTGTTGAAGTGAGAGATACAATTCAACGGTTAAATAAAGAGCGTAATATGACAATCATTATTTCGAGCCATATCTTAGAAGAATTGTCAAAGATAGCGACAAGATATGGGATTATTGATAAGGGGGTACTCCTTCAGGAGTTAACCTGTGAAGAGCTTATGGAGCGTTGCAGTGAGCGTATACAAATTACCTTGACTGGCGTGAAGGAAGCATGTACAATTCTTGAAGAAAAATTAGGAATTAAAGATTATAAAGTGATTAATCCATCAACCATCTATGTATTTGAGCATCTAGATAATCCTGCACTCATTAATATGACACTTTGTAATAATGGGGTTTTGGTCTCGTCATTTCATGTTGCTAATGATGATTTGGAGACCTATTTTATCAATTTAACAGGAGGTGTTAGTCATGCTTAAAACAATCAAAATGGATCTGTACCGTATGTTCCGCAGTAAAAGCTTTTATGTTACTCTATTCATCACTTTCATTCTTGTTGTTGTATCGGTAATAACAATTAAGATTGTACTAAATAATGATAACCTAAAAAATATATACGATCAGGGCATGGATGTATCGGATTCTGTTATAGTTGGAATAGGTACGGGTCCGATGAACGTGGATAGTATTGAACTTACACTGGGTGACTTATTTAGTTCATCCGTTGGAGGTGCATCATTAGCTGTTGTAGCTGTCATATTTGCTATTATTTTTGTCTGCTCAGAACATAACAGTGGTTATATTAAAAATGTAATTAGCAGAAAAGGATATCGCGATTATTTTACAATTTCAAAAGCTATTTGTATGGCGATTTATCTATTGATTACCTTGTTAGGTGCTGCTATTTTAATCGGAATTTCTTCCTCCCTTTTACTCGATACTTTTAGGTTAGGTAATATAAGTGAGTTTGCATCTTATTTTTTCACCCAATATTTACTTCATTTTGCTTTAGTTATGTTGGTGATTTTTCTATGTAATTTATCTAGAAATATGGCAATCAGTATGGCGGTTGGAATCTGTATTTGTTCTGGAATGTTAGCATTATTAACTGGTCTATTGGATCGTTTGAAATTAAATATCGTTTTTTCAAACTATTTAGTCACTACTAATATGAAGTTGTTACCGATACCATATGATGCAACAATCTATACAAGAGCTATCTTGGTATCCTTAGTCGTTACAATTGTATTTGGAATTTCCAGTATTATCTTAATGAGAAAACAAGATGTGAGATAGGTAAAAATCAAATATTAAAATATCGATTAAAAGGCTTATAGAAGGGTCTTAAAACTATTGGTTGAAAGGATTAAAATAAGGACAGATAAGTGAAAAGGAGGAGAAGTTAGAGGATGACATGGATAATAGTGATTGCTTTATGTATTGCAGTTGGATATTTCATTGCTGTCCTTCAATATAAAAAGCAAATTCGTACTTGGAACCAGAATCTTTCCTTTATCTTATCTAATAATTCTAATATGCGATTAGAACAGTTAGTTCCGTCGAAGGATGTTTCGAAGTTATTGGATTTATTGAATGAGTTAATGCAAAGACATAGAAAACTTAAGGTAGAGTATGAAGTGAAGGATGAGGCATTTAAACAATTGATAACAAACCTATCTCATGACATACGCACACCGCTTACTTCGCTCGACGGATATTTTCAGTTATTAACAAAAGCGAAAGAACCTGAGGTACGGGAACACTATATTACTATCATCGAAGGTCGTATCAGACAATTGTCCGAGATGCTTGACCAATTGTTTCTCTACATGAAATTACAGAATGATTGTTATGAACTTTCCATAGAGAAATGCAATCTTAGCCAGATTCTATGTGAATGTATACTTGATTTTTATGAGCAATTTACGAACCGGGGAATTGAGCCTGTGATACATTTACCAGAAGAAGAGATGATAATGCTTGGTAACCCCTCGGCTCTTATCCGTATCCTTCAGAACATGATTAAGAATGCTTTAGAACATGGAAATGAGCATTTTCAGATTACCTTGGAGAAAGAGGAAGAAATTGTAGTTACATGTAAAAATGGCTATGCCAATGGAGAAGAAGTCGACTTTTCTTTAATCTTTGAACGTTTCTATAAAGCTGATAAAGCACGGACAAGAAGTTCTACAGGATTAGGCCTTGCAATCGCCAAAGAATTAACTGAAAAGCTTGGAGGAAGTATAGAAGCCATCAATGAAGGGACTGAGTTTTTAATTAAGGTTCATTTTCCGGTTGGTTAGAAAATTCTGTAGGAATCTAAGGTAGTCGGTAAATTAATTATTATAAAAGGTATTAGTTAAGTATTATGCCCTTTATAATAATTATGTATTAAATCGATAATATTGGTATCATAGAAATGTATTTAGATATTAATCAAATTTATACCCGAGATTGTATAATCAATTTAAGGTTTATAAGAAGAGGCTATACCAACTATATGAAAGATATCTAGTTAAGAAATAGTTTTTTAAGAAAACAAAACAGGTACAAAGTGATTTCATAAAAAAATTTTGAATATCACTTTGTACCTGTTTTCATGTTGATATAATATTATTGGCTAAAATAGCCTATTAAATCTTAGTTGACCAATTACTACAATCGATAACTTTTGTAGCGAAATTTTCATAAAAATCTGGCTCATGACAGATTAATAAGATGCTTCCTTTATATTCGCTAAGAGCACGTTTCAATTCGTCCTTTGCCTCCACATCTAGATGGTTCGTAGGTTCGTCAAGGAGCAAAATATTAGTGTCTCGGTTGATTAGCTTACAAAGTCTAACTTTTGCTTGTTCTCCACCGCTTAATACGCGTACTTGGCTTTCAATGTGCTTTGTTGTAAGTCCACATTTTGCAAGAGCAGAACGTACTTCATACTGTGTCCAGGATGGGAATTCACGCCAGAGTTCTTCAATACAGGTATTATTTTTCGCACCTGTCATCTCTTGCTCAAAGTATCCTTGATAAAGGTAGTCGCCTAGGGTTACATTACCGCTTAAGGAAGGTATAATTCCTAAGATACTCTTCATCAATGTTGTTTTTCCGATACCATTCGCACCTTTTAAGATAATTTTATCGCCGCGCTCCATAGAAAGAGTGATTGGCTGTGATAGTGGTTCATCATAACCAATAACCAAATGCTCTGTCTGGAAGATGTAACGGCTTGCAGCACGAGCTTCTTTAAAATGAAACTCTGGCTTTGGTTTTTCTTTAGCTAGCTCAATAACATCCATCTTGTCTAGTTTTTTCTGACGAGACATTGCCATGTTACGGGTAGATACACGCGCTTTATTGCGGGCAACAAAGTCTTGTAGTTCGCTAATTTCTTGTTGTTGCTTTTTATAAGCAGCTTCTAATTGTGATTTTTTCATTGCGTAAACTTCTTGGAACTTATCATAATCTCCAACATAACGATTTAATTCACCGTTTTCCATATGATAAATAAGATTAATTACACTATTTAAGAATGGAATATCATGTGAGATTAAGATAAATGCGTTTTCATACTCTTGTAAATAGCGCTTAAGCCATTCAATGTGTTCTACGTCCAAGTAGTTTGTAGGCTCATCGAGAAGTAGAATGTCTGGCTTTTCAAGAAGTAATTTACCTAATAAGACTTTAGTTCTTTGACCACCGCTTAGGTCAGTAACGTCTTTATCCAAGCCAATATCGGTAAGTCCAAGAGCTCGTCCGATTTCTTCTACCTTGGAGTCAATAATATAAAAATCATGAGCGTCTAAAAGGTCTTGAATCGTACCGAACTCCTCCATAAGCTCTGCCATCTTTTCATCGGAGGCATCCGCTAATTCATTACAGATGGAATTCATTTTAGATTCTAATTCAAATAAGAAGTTAAAAGCAGATTTTAGTACATCGCGGATTGACATTCCTTTTTCTAGTACAGAATGCTGATCAAGATAGCCAACGCGAACATTTTTTGACCATTCAATCGTACCTTCATCTGGCATAAGTTTATTGGTAATAATATTCATAAAAGTAGATTTACCTTCACCATTTGCTCCGATAAGCCCAATATGTTCCCCCTTTAACAGACGGAAGGATACATCGTGAAAAATCATTCGCTCACCAAAACCATGATTTAGGTTCGATACATTTAATATACTCATTCTGACCTCAATTCTGGCGCTTTAGCGCCTTTTTATAACAATAGTAATCTATAAACAAATTACCGGTTGAAAAATCTCGTTCATTCAACCTAAAGCTCCATATATAACGAATTCAGTAGGTGCAAAACATGTACATTATAGACGATATAGAGGCAAATTTCAAGAGATTTCTCTTTAGCAAGCTTGGGCTATAGTAACATTTTTGTTAAATTATTAAGTTTGAATTATTAAAAATTTAATGGGATATTAATGAAACCATCATTTACGGGAGATTCTAGTTGTGATAGAATGTTTTTTATTAAAGGAGATAACATATGACAATACAAGAATTTTTAAATCAATTAAGAGATAGCTTGGATGGCGAACTCCCTTACAATGAAATTGTTTCTAATATAAATTATTATAGAGATTATATGAATTCGAAAAAGGGGGAGCAGTCGGAAGAAGAAATCACTGCGGGTCTAGGTGACCCTCGTCTGATTGCAAGAACTATTATTGAAACTTATCAGATGAATCATGATAATAAAGTACATTATCAATCTTATAGCTATTCTGATGGAGGGAATTATCAATCTACGAATTCCTCAAATACTAATTATGATCGAGATAGAGACAGAAAGAAAGAACGGGACCATTCCGTATTTAAGACAATAGGTATTCAGGGTTGGCTTGGTTGTCTGGTTAGTTTAATTATTTTATTTATTGTATTAGGTGCTGTATTCTGGATTGGTGCTATTGCTTTTAAGGTATTTATAAGATTTGTACTTCCTATTATTTTAATTGTTGCAGGAATTTCTTATCTTAGCAATCGATTTAAAAAGTAATGAGGAGAAATTTAGTAATCATGAAAAATTGCAAAAAAGCAAGGCAAAGTACGAATCTCGGACTTTTCCTTGATATGAAAAAATGGAGTATTGCAAATCAGCTAATTTTAGCTTTTTGCGATACTCCATCTAAATATTGGATGATTAAAGTGGTAGAATTGTCTTTTTATATTCCTCATTTATAACTTGTGCAACGGAATTATAAATTGCAGAGAGTCCACAAAATATACCAACATAACCTGCAATGGTATGAATACTGTGTGAATCTGTAAAATTAGCTGCAGCTAATAAGAAAAATAATAATGCTAATGAACCAAATACAATACGTGATGCTATATTATGTTTCAAGGTACCGATAAACATAAACAAGGTAAAAATCCCCCACAGAAGTAGATAATATCCAAGGCTGATAGAATCAGAAGAAGCTATAGACTTGGTTGGATTCATCCAGATCAGTATGAGTGACCACCAAAAGAATCCGTAAGCTGTAAATGCGGTGGCTCCAAACGTATTATTTTTCTTAAACTCCATAATACCAGCTATTATTTGAGCTGCTCCTCCGAGAGCAAATCCCATTGCTACGGTAACAATGGATAGCGGTATAATACCTGCATTATGTAGGTTAAGTAAACAGGTTGTCATTCCAAATCCTAGCAAACCAAGTGGAGCTGGATTGGCAATCGTTGCTTTTGTTTCTGTTGACATAGTGTCCTCCCATTAAGTTGTTAAGGTGATAATTAAACATAGATTGCTATTGTAGCATGAGATTTACTAAATTGCAATTAGGAAAATTAGATTATGGCCATAGATCATAAGAAGTATAAAAAAAGTGAAAGATCTGAATCAAGGAGGGGTATATATAAAGTGAAAGAGTTGAATCAAAGAGATATATATAATGAAGATCTGAATCAAAGAGAGATATATATAAAGTGAAACAGCCAGTAGGGGAGCTACCGGCTGTTTCGTTGAGGGGAGTATAAATAATTAATAAGGGGTTATATAGCGTATCAAAATTATGTAAGCTTGCTAAGTAGTTTCCTACTTACTTCGTATTCATAATTACTGATACAATTTCAATGATACTACATAAAAAGGGAAAAATCAATAGATAAATAAATCTTTTTTTAATTTTAGAACTGCTAAATATTTCCTTAATAGAATAAAAATGAAAAAGATAGAATTGTGTATTATTTTGTAAGAGATGATAAGAAATAATAAGAAATAATAAGAAATAAGGGTTAAAATCTAATCCTCATCAATGAATAAATATCAAAAGATTAGACATACTAACTCATGTAGTTATAATAAATAATTTTTAATAGGAGGACATACTATGTCATCAGAAAATAATAGCAGAAATGCAAACAGCAATAATGCAAACAGCAATAATACAAACAGCAATAATACAAACAGCAATAATACAGGTTCTAATAAGAATTCTCAGAATTCCCAGAACGCACAAAATACTCAGAATACCTCAAAAAATTATTCTGGTAGCTCCAAGAATACACAAAACAATCAGAACTACAGATAGTTATCAATAAACAAATATTATTTTGTAGGACAGAGAGTTTCTTATAAAAAATTTTTATAAGAAATAATTGTAGTGTGTATTCTATTTATTTTGCCTAGGATGTAGTATTGTAAGACGATAAATCTTATTTTACTACATCCTAGGCATTTTTTTGTCAGTATGACACCTAAAACAATCACCATTTCAGTCGAATGGAATACTATATTGTAGAAAGTTTTTTCTTTGTATTCTATAACAAAGGCGGTGTATGGTATGTATTTTGAAGGCGTGCGGTTAGATGAAATTAGCCGTTATATTGATAGAAAGGATGCTATAATTGTAGACTTAAGAAAAAAAGAAGATTATGATAAGGGTCATATTCCAAACGCTGTTAGTGTACCATATACTTCGTCAGAGGAACTTGCAGAAAAAGTTAGATATTTTAAAGTGATTATTTTATATTGTTACCGAGGAAATTTAAGTATGTTAGCAGCGAGAGATCTTAGCGGGATACAAGGAAAGGTTTATCATATTTGCGGAGGTATTCATGCCTATCCGTATCGTTTGGAACGTTAGTGATATAATTACATTGACTGAAAGAGAAAAGAGAATTACAATGAGACCAGTGGTTTTTAGAAAATCAACGAAAGCAGTGGAATTCTCGACTGTTTTAGTTGGTTTTCTATGCGCTATTTATAGCGTATTGTTTAAAACAATTGGAGGTTAGAATGAGTCGATACGAATATATTGCTCCATGTCATTTTGGTTTGGAGGCAGTACTGAAGCGAGAAATTACGGATTTAGGTTACGAAATCGTCAGTGTAGAAGATGGACGAGTTATTTTTGCTGGAGATGAGACCGCAATCTGTAGAGCGAATATGTTTTTAAGAACAACAGAAAGAATTCTTATAAAAGTAGCGAAATTCAAAGCGGAAACCTTTGAAGAATTATTTCAAAATACAAAGGAGGTTCCATGGGAACAGTACATTCCTAAGGACGGTAAGTTCTGGGTCGCAAAAGCTACATCAATTAAGAGTAAATTATTTAGTCCTACCGATATTCAATCTATTATGAAAAAAGCTATGGTGGAAAGATTAAAGGGCGTATATAAGGTGGAATGGTTCGAGGAGAGTGGTAATGAATATCCTGTCCGTGTTACCTTTATGAAAGATGAGATTACCATTGGTATTGATACATCTGGTGTATCACTTCATAAAAGAGGATACCGTAAGCTAATATCCAAGGCGCCAATCACAGAAACTTTGGCAGCAGCACTCATTATGTTAACTCCATGGAATAAAGACTGCGTATTAATCGATCCATTCTGCGGTAGTGGTACATTTCCTATCGAAGCAGCCATGATTGGAGCTAGAATAGCTCCTGGTCTTAATCGTTCCTTTTTAGCGGAGAATTGGACGGATTTGATACCAAAGAAGGCATGGTATGAAGCAGCAGAAGAGGCAAATGGTATGATTCTTCATGACATCGAAATGAATATCCAGGGATATGACATTGATGGAGAAGTAATTAAGGCTGCAAAGCAAAATGCTGAGGTTGCAGGAGTGGATCAATACATTCACTTTCAAAAACGTTCTGTTAGTGAGCTTAGCAGTCCGAAAAAATATGGGTTTATAATAACTAACCCACCATATGGAGAGCGTTTGGAGGATAAATCAGCAATGCCTCCTATTTATCATGAGATTGGACAAGCAATGAAACGCTTAGATACTTGGTCTAGCTACTTAATTACAAGTTATGAAGATGCTGAAAAACACATTGGACGTCAGGCTGATCGGAATAGAAAAATCTATAATGGTATGTTAAAAACTTATTTTTATCAATATATGGGTCCAAAACCACCGAAACGTTAAGAGTCTAATATAAAAAAGTAAAACAAGGACTGAGGTATAAAGTTCTCCATCTTCCAATGAGAAGAGACTTTTTGCCACAGTCCATTCTTTTACTTAGATATGTTTTGTTACCCAATCTTCGATATCTTTCATAATTTCTTCTGCATTCAATTCATTTAATAACTCGTGTCTACAATCTTTATACATAATACAATCTACCTTTTGAAAACCCAAACGCTTATGTAACATAAATAATCGCTCTACATCTTTACCATAACGACTGACTGGATCTTTCGTTCCACTTGTAAAAAGGATTGGTAAATCTTTACGAACTAATTTTATTCGTTTTGGCAACCCTGCATGGTAATCTAAGTTAGCAAGATCCTCATAGAAACTTATGCTGCATTGAAATCCACAGTACGGATCATGAATATAGGCACCAACATTCGGATTATTACGAGATAACCAATCAAAATTAGTACGTTCAGAAAGAGAGGTGTAGTGTTTCGTTTCAAACATTTGTTTATTTAAGAAGGGGGAATAATGTCTTGCGCCCTTAAATTTCTTTATTGTATGTGCACATGCAATACCAATTCTCGATTTAGTTCGTGGATTAAAAGCTGTTCCTATTAAAACAGCACAATCTAAGTCTTTAAAAAATTGCAGTACATTTCTTGATACCAGAGAACCCATACTATGTCCAATTAAGATTAATTTGTTCGTACGGTTATTTTCTTTTAGATAAGTTAAGACGTTTAGAGCATCAGAGATTAATAACTTATACCCATCGTCATCCGCTATATAGCCAAGGTCCTCAAGTTTCTGATCCATACCATGACCTCTATGGTTATATCGATAAACGTCATAACCACAACTGTTTAGATAGTCAGTAAAAGTTTGATAGCGCTTATGGTGTTCTGCCATACCATGAAGTAACAATATAGTACCTTTTACAGGCTCTGTTTGGCATAACTGAGGATAAAGAACTGTTTCATATCCATCTTTTTGAACTACAATAGTACTTGTTGCTTTCAATTCAAGATCTCCTTTCTTACCTAGGAAATTAGTAGCATAAAAACATAGAATACGTACTTTGTCTACTTATTCTATTATAAGTTGATTATGAAAAAAAGGCAATAAAATCCTAGTAATTTACTTACGGATAATAATAATTAGAAGGTATAAGAGAAAAAAATGGAATGAAAAGAATTTATGTTTAATATAAAAAAATGTTAATGAAAGCGGTTTCATGCCGATATATAGATAAAGTTAATTAAATTAGCTATTTATAGTGTTAGGAGGAACAAAAGTGCCAGAAGATAGGATATTGAAGCGCGCAGCAGCTTACAGTGTTTTGCTCATGGCCTGTGTATTACTAATTCCTTTTGTACTTAAACTAGAAAAGGGAAAAGTAACGTACGCTGGTGTATTTCCTATGCTTCCAACAACGATTTCTACTATGCTTCCAATCGGTGAGAAAGAAAGTTTAAAATACCTATCACATCAAGAGGATTCTGACTGCAAACAAAATATCAAGCAGCAGATACCTGGTGGTATTTCAGAGAATTTAAAGGAAAGGCTAGGTAATAACTTTATTGTAGTAGAAAAGCCTTGTCATTTATCAAATTCTGCTATGGTTGAATTAATCGATGAGGCCGTGGATCGAAAAATCCGTTTTATTATTACAGATTCTTATGAAATAAAGATAGAAGATAACCAAATTCATCGAATGTATCAAGGTAACTATTATAAAGGAAAGCCAGAATCTGAGGCTCCAAAAGCAACAACGGTTCCTGAAAATCAAAAAGAGCAATTGGTGGAGAATCAACCTCTAACTTCTGCATCAGCAGGAAAAGAAAAAGTAGATAGCGTTACTTCAGACAATACCAAAGATACAGCCAGTAACCAAGCTTCAACGACTGGATCAAACGAAAGTTCACCGGAAAAAGAGGAATCAGAGAGTATAACTTTCACTGATTGTATAAAGAGTATTCAAATAAACAGTTATGCTTATCCTGATAATGAGAGTTTTAAGACCGAGATAACATTGGAATTAGACAAAACCTATGCTTATGTATTATTTGAGGACGATCACAACTACTATATTTCCCTAGTGCGTCCGAAAGATATTTATGATAAAATCATTGTTGTAGATGCTGGACATGGTGGATATGATTCTGGAACTTACTCAAGGGATTTCGTTTACCATGAAAAAGATATGAACCTTTCTATGGTACTAGAGCTAAAAAAATTATTAGACAAAGAGGACATTAAGGTTTATTATACCAGAACCACGGATCGTGGACTTACTCTAAATCAGCGAGTAACCCTGGCTAATGATGTGGAAGCAGACCTTTTCTTAAGTTTTCATTGTAATGCGAATGAGGAACGTGGTGTACACGGTACAGAGGTGCTTTATAATGAGAAACAAAATGATTGGACGAGGATGAATTCCAAGAGCTTTGCAACTCTTTGCCTTGAGGAAGTTTTGAATGAAATTGGTTTAGAAGATAGAGGATTGGTTCCACGTAGCAAAGATGTGTATATCGTAGGTGAAGCAAATGTACCAGTTGCATTAGTAGAAGCTGCATTTATGTCAAATCAAGGAGACCTTAACTTCTTAGCTAGTAAGGATGGAAAACAAAAGGTTGCGAAGGGTGCATACAATGCGATATTATCTGCTTATAAGGAATTAGAGCAGGAAGATAAGGGACAAAAGACAGTAATGAGATAAGTGTGAAAGAACAAAGTTCTTTCACACAGAAGTTTGTGCCTGCGTCGTCCTCGGCACAAACTTCCGGCCTACTACTAAGCAGGCATGGTTTCAAGTGTGAAGAGAATTTCTAAGGCGCTAAAAAACACCGCCTAAGAAATTCTAAAACTTCACACTGGTTCATGCTTCTTTTTTATGACAAGGAAAAGTTCGCGAAGCGTACTTTCCCTTATATATGCTTGTGCTATATCTTGTGCAGATGCGATATTTAATGGGTGTTAGATATTAGAATAGAATTTAAAAAGTAAGGAAGCTAACGATGAGAAAGATTATTTTTGCAACATCCAACGAAGGAAAAATGAGAGAAATAAGGATGATATTAAAAGACTTGGATTATGAAGTAGTATCCATGAAAGAAGCTGGAATAGATATTTCAATTGAAGAAACCGGAACAACATTTGAAGAAAATGCTATAATAAAAGCAAAGACAATTATGGAAATGACGGGAGAAATTGTTTTAGCTGACGATTCTGGATTAGAAGTTGATTATCTTGAGAAAGCTCCTGGTGTTTATTCAGCACGTTATCTAGGAGAAGATACCTCCTACGATATTAAGAATAATCATATCTTATCTTTGCTTGAAGGCGTAGCAGAAGAGAAACGTTCCGCCCGGTTTGTATGTGTCATTGCATGTGCTTGGCCTAACGGAGAAATTAAGGTAAAAAGAGCAACCATTGAAGGAAATATCGGATATGAGATAGCTGGTGAAAATGGATTTGGTTATGATCCAATTTTTGTTGTGCCAGAATACGGTTGTACTACTGCAGAATTAACTGCAGAGCAAAAGAATACAATTAGTCATAGGGCAAAAGCGTTAAATGCAATGAAGGAAGAATTATAGGTTTAGGAGAGCGCGCATGAATATACTAATTGTAAGTGATTCCCATGGAAGATATACTAATTTAGAGAGAGCTATAAAAAAAGTTTCTCCTATTGACATGCTAATTCACCTTGGAGACTATGAGGGTGATGCATCCTATATCAAAGAGATAGCTGACTGCCCAGTTGAGATGGTATCCGGAAATAATGATTATTTTACCGACATACCACGTGAAAAATTTTTAGAAATCGGGAAATACTATGTAATGTTAACCCATGGACATCGGTATGGAGTAAATTATGGGACAGAGCAACTAAAAGAAGCTGCTGTATTAAATGGCGCAGATATTGTAATGTTTGGACATACTCATCAACCATTGATTGACTTGAAAGATGATAGCCTCGCTGTCATTAACCCTGGTAGTATTACACAGCCTAGACAAGCTGGACGAATACCAACGTTTATCCTAATGGAGATTGATTCAAAAGGAGAAGCGCATTATACACTGAATTACATTGAAGATAGCCTATAAGATATCACGAAATAGCAAGTGGTATAAACTGGATGAAAAATCTTATAAAAAAAGTGTTGACATTCACCTTTTTGTCATATATAATAACTCTTGCGTCTGACAGAGAACACTTCTTAAAGATGCGCAACAGAATATGATGTGTGGTTTTATTTACCGGGGTGTGGCTCAGTTTGGCTAGAGTGCTTGATTTGGGATCAAGAGGTCGCAGGTTCGAATCCTGTCACCCCGATTGAATAGCAAAACACGCATGCGGGTGTAGTTCAATGGTAGAACACTAGCCTTCCAAGCTAGATACGTGGGTTCGATTCCCATCACCCGCTTGATGTTTGGCATAACATCGAAAACATATGCTAAATGTGCTAGTAGCTCAGTTGGATAGAGCATCGGCCTTCTAAGCCGGTTGTCGGGGGTTCGAATCCCTTCTGGCACATTTTTTCTTTCTAAAAGAAAAAATTTGTGGTGGGTATAGCGCAGTTGGTTAGCGCGCCAGATTGTGGCTCTGGAGGCCAAGGGTTCGAATCCCTTTATCCACCCTAGCAACAATGAGTTGTAAATATTAATTCTTTTTATAATAAAAGATTTTAATAGTGGGCTATCGCCAAGCGGTAAGGCACAGGACTTTGACTCCTGCATTCGCTGGTTCAAATCCAGCTAGCCCAGCTGCTAAGTGATTAGCAAAGATGGGATATTAGCTCAGTCGGTAGAGCACTTGACTTTTAATCAAGGTGTCCCGGGTTCGAATCCCGGATGTCTCATGACAGAGCTAGAAAAAATAACTCTGTGGGAAAGAGCAATAAGAATTGCTAATACATGCGGATGTGGCGGAACTGGCAGACGCACTAGACTTAGGATCTAGCGGGCAACCGTGCAGGTTCAATTCCTGTCATCCGCATTAGTTTTTCTTTGTGTATTTCCTAGAAATACATACTTTCCAAAAAAAGATGGCATGTCTTTTATATTGCCTCGGGGTGTGGCTCAGTTTGGCTAGAGTGCTTGATTTGGGATCAAGAGGTCGCAGGTTCGAATCCTGTCACCCCGATTACTTAAATATCGTAAATGGTAAGAGGCGAAAGCCTCTTTTTTTCTGCTCAGCGCTAAGTATTGGGTGAAGTTTCAATGGAATTCGTCTGATACAAGGCGCAGAGCTATTTTTTATCTTGAATAAGTATCTTAGTTTCTCTTGTTGGATAGTGAATCCTATCAATTCCAGTTATTATCTGATATAATAAAAGATGGTAATTATTTTGTAATACAGTAGTATGCCAATTAAGGAGGTTTTATTATGGCAAAAGTATATGTATTTTTAGCAGATGGATTTGAAGAAATAGAGGCTCTCACTGTAGTAGATTTACTACGTAGGGCAGGAGTTGATGTAACTACAGTATCAATAACTGAAAATAATCTTGTTCATGGGGCTCATGGAATTGATGTTATGGCCGATATATTATTTAAGGATGATTTATCAGAAGCTGATATGCTGGTTCTGCCTGGCGGTGGATTAGGCACAAGAAATTTATTAGACCATGAAGGACTTAAGGATTTACTTATAGACTACGAAAAAAAAGGTCGTTACTTAGCGGCAATTTGTGCAGCCCCATCGATATTAGGGACGCATGGATTATTGAAAGGAAAACGTGCAATCTGTTATCCGGGATTTGAGGATAAACTTACAGGTGCTGTTGTAACGAACGATAAGGTTGTCGTAGATGGGAAAATTATTACGAGTAAAGGAGCTGGTACTTCAATAGAGTTTTCTTTAGAGCTAATAAAGATTCTTTGTGGAGAGGAAGCATCCAACCAGATATTAAACGGAATCCAGTATCAGTAGTAACTAGTAGTGATAGGCCAAGGATGGCGAAAATCAGTTGTTTTAGAGCTTGTTATATTTAAGTATTCGTTATCCTTAGTACAAACTTCATATGCGCATGGTAAGTGCAGGAATGGGGGATAAGATGAAAGAAATAAAAGAGGAATACAGTTATATTGTTAGTAGGAACAAAGAATCAGAGCATAAGAGTAGAGTAAAAAAAGCAATTGCGATTTTTGCTACTTTAAGCTTTCTTGTAGGAGCGTTTCTACTGTTTGACCAATTAGCGCCACGGATTGCATTCTCAAAGGAAGAGGATACGGAATCAGTAGATCAAGCTAATGTGAAATCAGTCAGAGAGATTTCCCTATTGGATAATAAAGAAGTAACAGTGCCCGCCGCTTTAACGAAAATAGAGCCTATTACAGAAGGTACAATGGTGAATATTATATTAGATTATGCTAATGATAAAATTACTGTTAAGCCTGGTACTTCAACTAGTACAAAACTATATTTCTCACAAGATAAGATGAAGACATGGGAAAAAATGACTGGTAATAACGTTAATAATGGTCTTGATATTGATTTATCGATTTTTTTAAAAACATCCGATAATACAATTTATTTTAAAGGCGATAAAGACAAAGCTATTGCTGCGGTTACTTTACCGAAGGAAGATAAAGACTTTAAGGTAAGCTATTATGTTGAAAATGGGGCTGGTAAATTAAAATTTGAGAACCAAACAAGGCTTGTTGAATATCGTAAAGGAGCTAATGGAATATGGACTCAATGTGATAGTAACTTAGTTTTATCAAGTTATGAGATTACCGGATACACCTTACAATTCCGTCTAAAAGCAACAACAGCTGAAAGAGCAGGAAAAATTGTCAATGTTAAGATTCCAAAACGTGAGGCACCTCCAAAGATTACTATAGACTATTCAAAAATGGAGGTATCTGGACTAAAAGCTGGCTCTACCATGTATCAAAAAAATGGAGAATCAGCATTCAGGCTATTTGCACCAGCAGATTCAAAAGTAAAGACCTTAAGTCTTTATGATTTATTATTTACTTCAACCGTTGCACCAAATACTCAATTTTCAGCAGTCAGCATTGAGTTTTATACTGCAGGTTCAGACAAGAAAGTTGCCAGCTCTACTGTTGTAGTGGAGTTTCAGGCGCAGCCAGCAGCGCCAACTGGTAATGTTGTTACTTTAGACAAAACCACAGTGACATTTCCAGCGGCTACGAAGACTGCTCCTTACGAATATGTAGTTCTTCATCAGGGTGAAAATTTAGACTTATCTAAAGTAAAATGGACGAAAGTGACAACAAATAAACCATTTGAAATTAAAAAAGTAGGAAAAGCAACACCTGCACCGCATGATGTTATCTACTTTAGACTTGCATCTACTATTGATAAAGAAACTAAGGTAGTAACACCTGCTTCTGTGTACCTAAAAATTGAAATTCAAAATGTACCAATTACGAAATAAATTTAACATTTAATTTTCTTTCGTAATAACCATAGTGCAATTAAATTTGGGATAGTCATGAAAGCATTGATTAAATCAGAACTTTCCCATACGAGTTCCAATGACATTATAGAACCAAAAAATATCATAAGTATATAAACAAGGCGGTAGATATCGATTCCTTTTTTCGGGAAGAGGTATTCTACCGCTTTTTCGCCGAAATAGCTCCAACCAATTAAAGTTGCAACAGCGAAAGCGACTAAGGAGATGCGAAGCATGAATACACCAAATGGAATTTGGGCGAAAGCTGCGGTTGTTAATTCACCCATTGATAATCCCTTAATTGAATCTGGATTTTTGAGTATGGTAGATACTATGATAAGTCCAGTAAGAGCGCACATTACAACAGTGTCCCAAAAAGTTGCACTCATGGAGACTAAAGCTTGATTTTTATAACGGAGATCAAGAGAATCGGAGTGGTTTTGTGTACTTTTTGCTTTACTACTAGATGGAACGGATTCTGATATTGAACTTTCGTCTGTTATTGCAGAACCACCCGCCGCAATCGCAGCAGAACCAAGGCCTGCCTCATTTGTAAAAAGGCCCCGTGAGATGCCATACCTTGCGGCGATACCGATGGAGCCGCCTAATACTCCGCCAGTCACAGCTTTTGTTGAAAAAGCGGTTTTCACTATAGTGCTAAGAGTCGGCAGGACATAGGGAAGATTAACGAAAAGAATAATTACACAGCCTGCAACATAAAAGATAGCCATAGCTGGTACTAACTTCATACAAACATTTTGAATGGAATTAACTCCGCCGACAATGACAAGACCGATTAAGAAAGCAGCAATAATTCCAGTTAGGATTGGAGAGATACCAAGTGACTTCGTGGCATCTGTTATCGATCGAGCTTGCGTAAAACCTCCCATACTAAACGCCACGAATAAGGTGGCGATGCAGAAGATAACAGCCAACCATTTGCTATGTAATCCATATTCAAGAGCGTACATTGGACCACCACTATAGGTACCATCTGGCTTTTGTTTACGATACCACATACCCAAATAACATTCTGCATATGTAGTTGCCATTCCAAAGATACCAGTAAGCCAACACCATAGAACAGCTCCTGGGCCACCAAGGGCAACCGCAGTTGAAATTCCAACGATATTACCTGTTCCAAGGGTAGCAGCTAGCGTTGTAGTAAGAGTTTTAAAACTACTGGAATTACCATGGGCATCTGTTTTTGTGGAGACAGAATTTCGAATTCCTTTTTTTAATTCTTTTTGAATAAAACGAAGCCGGAATGTAAAATAAAGGTGAGTTCCAAATAATAAAAATAACATTGGACCGCCCCAGAGATAATGATTGATTGTTTGTATGGATTTTAGTAAATTATTCATAGATAACCTCATTTCTGCGCTGTGTTGTATCTTGCTTGCAAGACAATGTGTATCAAAAGTTTTTGATGCAAACAGACACTAACTTATAGAGGAGATTTAAAAATTATTCACACTTTTAATCATAAGTCTAAGGAAAAAAAGTTGAATAGATTACTAAGTTACAGCCATCGTAGAAATTCCTTATTCTAAGTATATGAGAACGAACTTGCCTGTATTCAAAGTCAATAAGAAATAACATAACTTACCATCATAATATTAATTTGCGTGGTAATAATAATATCAAGATAAGTGACGAAACACAAAGCATATCAAAATATGAAATGACTTTTTGAAAGTTGATTGCAAAAGTGACATCTAAGGTATCAAGCAATAATCTTTGGATTAAAGCAAGATTTAGACAGAATTGATCGCTATTAGTAGTGAGTGCAGCCAATTGAAATTAGGAAGTTTTATGAATGTCGATAAGCGTTGAAGAGTAGTTGCTTATCGTTCCAAAGAGCAGTTTAAGTCCAAGCGACTATCCCTAGTATATGGAACTGCTCGTCAACTATACAGCTTCACGGAGGTGAATTTTATGACAAGTAGCAATCAAGGAACAAGTGGCTCTAACAGAATGGCAGTGCCTGAAGCAAAAGAAGCAATGAATCGTATGAAGATGGAAGTTGCATCTGAATTAGGAGTACCTCTAACTCAGGGTTACAATGGAAATCTTACAAGTGCTCAGAACGGATCAGTTGGTGGAGAAATGGTTCGCCAGATGATTAAGAGACAAGAAGAGTCTATGAGCGGCAAATAGCAAATAGAATAAAAGGAAATAGAAAAGAGGTGTTGCAGAGTGGTATTTTTACCACTTTGCAACACCTCTTTTTTTGTTATAAATAAGGCTCAAACGAAAAAACATTCACATTATGAATAAAATATGATAGAATAAATGTATATGGGCAAATTTTTTGCCTAACATTAAAAAGAGGAGTTAAGGCATGGGAAAGTATTTTGGAACAGATGGCTTTCGTGGAGAAGCGAATAAAACGTTAACTGTGGAGCATGCTTATAAGGTTGGTCGATTCTTAGGATGGTATTATGGAAAGGATCACAAAGCAAAAGTAGCAATTGGTAAGGATACGAGAAGATCCAGTTATATGTTTGAATATTCCCTGGTAGCCGGTTTGACTGCGAGTGGAGCAGATGTTTATCTTCTGCATGTAACACCGACACCGAGTGTTTCCTATGTTGTACGTAGCGAAGGATTTGATTGTGGTATCATGATAAGTGCCAGTCACAACCCATTTCAAGATAATGGAATTAAAGTGATTAATGGCGGCGGGTATAAATTAGAGAATGAAGTTGAAAAATTAATAGAAGACTATATCGATGGAGAAATACCGGAGATACCGTTTGCCTTTGGTGAAAATATTGGTAAAACAGTGGATTACTCTATGGGAAGACACCGTTATATCGGACATTTGATTTCGCTCGCGACTCGTTCCTTTAAGGGAATAAAAGTTGGACTTGACCTTGCAAATGGGTCTGCAACGACTGTCGCAAAGGGTGTTTTTGATGCTCTTGGAGCTAAGACTTATGTGATCCATGGGGAACCAGATGGTGTCAATATTAATTCTGATTGTGGTTCTACTCATATAGAACAGTTGCAAAAGTTTGTCGTTGAGCAAGGATTAGATATTGGATTTGCTTATGATGGAGATGCGGATCGTTGTCTTGCAGTAGATGAATTAGGGCAAGTGATAGATGGGGATGCGATTCTTTATCTTTGCGGTTGTTATATGAAGGAGAGAGGCGAACTTCGTAATAATACAGTTGTTACAACAATTATGTCTAACTTAGGCCTTTATAAGTCATTAGACGCGAAAGAAATTGGATATGCTAAAACAGCTGTTGGTGATAAGTACGTATTTGAAAACATGATGGAGCATGGACATTCCATTGGTGGAGAGCAATCCGGTCATATTATCTTTAATAAACATGCTACGACAGGGGACGGTGTACTAACATCTCTTAAGATTATGGAAGTTATGTTAGAAAAGAAAGAAAAAATTTCTGTTTTATTACGTGAGTTAAAGATATATCCTCAACTTTTACTCAATATTCCAGTGGTAGATAAGAAAATGGCTAAGAATGATCCAGATGTAATGGAAGCAGCCAAAGCAGTGGAACTAGAACTTGGTGATGAGGGCAGAATCTTGGTTCGTGAAAGTGGTACCGAGTCCGTAATTCGTGTTATGGTAGAAGCTGGATCAAATGAGGTATGTCAAAAGTATGCCGATAATGTAGTTGTAGTTTTACGTCAAAAAGGTCATATAAAAGCATAAGAAACAAAAACAGCAGAAACAAAAATAATATACGGAACGAATCATGTTAATTTTCAGAGGAACGACGCAAAAAAGAAGCACCTTTTATCGGAGATAATAGAATAACTTCGGATAAGGTATATTATCGAAACGAAGAACATGTTCCGATAATCAAGTATTATCGGAGCGAAAAACATGTTCCGATAATTAAGTACTATAATATTGTCTAACGACGTCTAAAAGCGGCAAATACAGAAAAAAATATCTAGCTTTTGTCTAGGTGACATGATATAATATACTAATGTCTAGCCCTCTATACTTGGTTAGTGGGTTACGAAATGTAAACATAAGAATAAGGTGAGCGAAGTAAGCGAACACAATTATAACGTTAAAAAGTTTGGTATATGAAAGCATATACTTTGCTATATTTTAAGGAGGACTTAACAAATGAGTTTCAAGGTGGAAGATTTAGGAAAGAATATGGTAAAGCTAACAATAGAAGCGACAGCAGAGGATTTTGACAAGGCAATTGAACAGGCTTACCAGAAAAATAAGGGCAAAATGAACGTGCAGGGATTCCGTAAAGGAAAAGCACCACGTGCAATCATCGAGAAGATGTATGGTGTAGGTGTATTCTATGAGGATGCTGCTAATTTTATTATTCCAGAAGCTTATGAGCAGGCTATCGAAGAAAGTAAATTAGATGTTGTAGCAAGACCAGAAATCGACGTTGTTCAGGTTGAGAAGGGTCAGCCATTTATCTTCACAGCTGAAGTAGCAGTTAAGCCAGAAGTAACTCTTGGCGCATACAAGGGTGTAGAAGTTTCTAAGTCTGAAATCGAAGTAACAGAAGATGAGATTATGGCTGAGCTTGATAAGGTGAGAGAGCAGAACTCTAGAACAATTACAGTTGAAGATAGAGCAGTAATGGATAAAGATATCGTTACTATCGATTTTGAAGGTTTCGTTGATGGTGTAGCTTTCGAAGGTGGTAAGGGCGAAGATTATGCATTAACAATCGGTTCTCATTCCTTTATTGATACATTCGAGGATCAATTAGTAGGCAAGAACATCGGTGAGGATGTAGAAGTTAATGTTACATTCCCAACTGAGTATCATGCAGCAGATCTTGCTGGAAAGCCAGCATTATTTAAAGTAAAAGTAAAAGAAATTAAAGCAAAAGAACTTCCAGCAGCAGATGATGAGTTTGCAGGGGATGTTTCCGAGTTTAATACTTTAGAAGAATATAAAGCTGATCTTAAGAAATCTTTAACTGAGAAGAAGGATAAGGCAGCAAAGACAGCAAAAGAAGATGCAGTAGTTGATAAGGTAATCGAAAATGCAACTATGGAAATTCCAGATGCTATGGTAGATACTCAGAAGCGTCAGATGGCTGAAGATTTTGCTCAGAGATTAAAGATGCAAGGTCTTTCTTTAGAGCAGTATTTCCAGTTCACAGGTTTAAATCCAAATACATTTATGGAGAACCTTGGACCACAGGCTCTTAAGCGTATCCAGAGCAGACTTGTATTAGAAGCAGTTGTTAAGGCTGAGAATATTACAGTATCTGTAGAAGAAATTGATAAAGAACTTGCAGAGATGGCTTCCGCTTACCAGATGGAAGTTGACAAATTAAAAGAGTTAATTGGCGAGAAGGAAAAAGAACAGATCGTTATGGATATGGCAGTTCAAAAAGCCATTGATCTTGTAGCAAGTGAAGCAAAGGAAGTTTAATCAAGGCGATTCGACTCTTTGCAATTCATATGGGCTGTTGCTGAAAGCATGTTGCTAAGTCATGTTGCTGAAGCAACAGCCTGTTGTTCATGAAAGGAAAGGTGACGGATATGAGTTTAGTACCTTATGTAATCGAGCAGACAAGCAGGGGAGAGCGCTCCTACGATATTTATTCCAGATTGTTAAAAGAAAGAATTATTTTCCTTGGAGAAGAAGTTACTGATGTTAGCGCAAGCGTTATTGTAGCTCAGTTATTGTTCTTAGAGGCAGAGGATCCTGGTAAGGATATCAGTTTATATATTAATAGCCCAGGTGGTTCCGTAACAGCAGGTATGGCTATTTACGATACTATGAATTACATTAAGTGTGATGTTTCCACTATTTGTATTGGTATGGCCGCTAGTATGGGTGCCTTCTTATTAGCAGGTGGTGCTAAGGGTAAGAGATTTGCACTTCCTAATGCAGAAGTTATGATTCATCAGCCATCCGGCGGTGCTAAGGGTCAGGCTACCGATATTCAGATTGTTGCAGAGAACATCTTAAAAATTAAGAAGAAATTAAATACAATCTTATCTGAAAATACAGGGAAACCACTTGAGGTAGTTGAAGTGGATACCGAAAGAGATTATTATATGTCTGCAGAAGAAGCAAAGAACTATGGTATCATTGATAGCGTAATTGCAAGCAGATAACTTAAAGTTGATTCAAGTAAAACCTAGTATGCTTGTATAGCATGTTTGAAGAGAGGTGAACAGATTGGCAAATAGAACAGAAGATAGAAAACAGGTTAGATGCTCATTCTGCGGAAAGTCTCAGGAACAAGTTCGTAAGCTTCTTGCAGGACCAGGGGATGTCTATATCTGCGATGAATGTATTGAGCTCTGCTATGAGATTGTGGAGGAAGAATTCGATGATGATGTGGCAGAGTCTGCATCCGGCATTAACCTCTTAAAACCAAAGGAAATTAAAGAATTTTTAGATCAATATGTCATTGGACAGGAAGAAGCAAAAAAAGTTCTTTCTGTATCCGTTTATAATCATTATAAACGTGTATTATCAGAGAAAGATTTAGACGTTGAGTTGCAGAAGAGCAATATTCTGATGATTGGACCGACCGGTTCCGGTAAAACCTATGTTGCACAAACTTTAGCAAAAATTCTTAACGTACCTTTCGCCATTGCAGATGCTACTGCATTGACAGAGGCTGGTTATGTTGGTGAAGATGTGGAAAATATTCTGCTTAAGATTATTCAGGCGGCAGATTACGATATTGAACGAGCACAATACGGCATTATCTATATTGATGAGATTGATAAGATAACACGTAAGTCAGAAAATACATCGATTACAAGAGATGTATCTGGTGAAGGAGTTCAGCAAGCACTCTTAAAGATTTTGGAAGGATCCGTAGCTTCTGTTCCACCACAAGGTGGAAGAAAGCACCCTCATCAGGAATTTATTCAAATTGATACCACCAATATATTGTTTATCTGTGGCGGTGCATTTGATGGTTTAGAGAAAATCGTGGAAGCCAGAATTGGACAGAAGTCCATCGGATTTAATGCTGAAATTGCGCATGGTCAAAAGGAAAATATCGGTGATTTATTCCGCCAGGTATTACCTCAAGATTTAATAAAATTCGGTATGATTCCAGAGTTTGTGGGTCGTGTACCAGTGAATACAGCCCTTGATTTATTAGATGAGCAAGCATTAGTACGAATCCTTACAGAACCAAAGAATGCTATCACAAAGCAATACCGAAAATTGTTTGAGTTAGATGGTGTTGAACTTGTTTTTGAAGAGGATGCATTGAAAGAAATTGCAAAGCGTTCCTTTGAACGTAAAACAGGTGCGCGAGGGCTTCGTGCAATTATGGAATCTGTTATGATGGATTCTATGTTCAAGGTTCCAACGGATACCAGTGTTCTTAAATGTATTATTACAAAGGAGTCTGCTGAAGGTAAGGAAGAGCCACGCTTGGTTACTGCCGAAAACGGACAGCAGCGTAAAATTGCTCAAAAGAAGGTAGCAAAGAAAAGTAGTAATGAAATAGCTTAGTTATGAAGCTTCATAGCTAACATGAAGAAGTCTGTCGGCGAACTCTTATCAGATAGCTGGCAGACTTTTGTTAACAGTAAGTGTACCCCCTGATTTGTATGCGCGCCATGGCGTGCAGTTAGGAGCCGAGTATGCATAGTTTTGGAGGTATTAATGAGTGAATATACGAGACAACTGCCCGTGGTGGCTCTAAGAAATATGGCAGTCATGCCCGGGATGTTGATTCATTTTGATGTTAATAGAAAAGTAAGTATTGAAGCAATTGAAGCAGCAATGCTCTTAAATCAACAGGTATTATTAGTTTCACAGATTGATGCAGAGACTGAAAATCCAACAGCCGATGATTTGTACCGAGTAGGAACAATAGCAGAAATTAAACAGATGATAAAACTCCCTGGGAATGTAATACGTGTTTTGGTTACTGGTTTAGAACGAGCAACCCTAGATTCTTTAGTATCAGAACAGCCATATCTAAAAGCTCAGCTAACATCCAAGGAAGCGGAGCTTCTTAACTTAACTGAGGCAGAAGAAGAAGCAATGGTTCGTGCTCTAAGAGATTTATTCGAGGTATATACCACTGAAAATAATAAGCTAAATAAGGATATTATTCGTCAAGTGGAAGCTTCCAGAGAAATTGAAAAAATGGTGGAGCAACTCTCGATTCATATCCCTATGACATTAGAGGATAAACAACTATTACTAGCAGCAAGTGATTTAATGGAGCAGTATGAACGCCTATGTTTAATCTTAGCAGATGAAATAGAAGTTATGCGAATTAAAAGGGAACTTCAGAATAAGGTTAAGGATAAAGTTGACAAAAACCAGAAAGACTACATAATGAGGGAGCAACTTAAGGTCATTAAGGAAGAACTTGGAGAAACGAGTTCTGTTTCTGACATTATGCAGTATCTGGAGCAACTAAAAGAATTGGTTGCTAGTGATGAAGTAAAAGAGAAGATTAAGAAGGAAATCGAACGTTTTCAAAACGTTGCTGGAAGTAACTCAGAGAGTGCAGTAGCAAGAGGTTATGTTGAAACATTGCTTAGCCTACCTTGGGACAAGGTAAGCGAAGATTTTATGGATTTGGCGTATGCGAAAGAGGTACTTGAAACAGAACACTATGGGTTAAAAAAGGTAAAGGAACGTGTACTAGATTTCTTAGCGGTGCGTCAGTTAACGGAAAAAGGAGATAGTCCGATTATCTGTCTTGTGGGTCCTCCGGGAACCGGAAAAACTTCAATCGCCCGTTCAATCGCTAAAGCTCTTAATAAGGAGTATGTCCGCATTAGCCTTGGTGGTGTCAGGGATGAAGCGGAGATAAGGGGGCATCGAAGAACCTATGTGGGTGCTCTTCCAGGCCGTATTATTACTGGACTTAAACAGGCAAAGGTGAAAAATCCTCTCATGCTTCTTGATGAAATCGACAAGATGAGCTCTGACTATAAAGGGGATACTGCATCCGCTATGTTAGAGGTGCTTGATTCTGAGCAAAATTGTAATTTTGTTGACCACTACGTGGAAATCCCAGTAGACCTATCAGAAGTTATGTTTATTGCAACCGCAAATACAACACAGACGATACCGAAACCTCTACTAGATCGTATGGAAATTATCGAGGTAAGTTCTTATACAGAAAACGAAAAATTTCATATTGCGAAAAATCATTTACTTAACAAACAAATAGAGAAAAATGGTTTAAAAAAGAGTCAAATCAGTATATCAGAGAAGGCACTTAGGAAGATAATTAGCGACTATACTAGAGAAGCAGGAGTTCGTGGTTTAGAGCGTAAGATTTCAGAGGTATGTAGAAAAATTGCTAGAGAATTGTTAGAGCAGGAGTCTAAGGAGAATCAAAACCTTATCAAATCTGCAAAGAATAAGTCAAACAATAAAAATCAAAGCCATAGTGAGGTAGCAGCTGCTGTAGAGGCGGAGGAGATTAGTGTAACTACGAAACCATCGAAGATAAAGGTAACAGAGAAAAATATCACTACTTACCTTGGAAAGCCGAAGTTTCGAAATGAAATCGCAAGCCAAAAGGATGAAGTCGGAATCGTATGTGGACTTGCTTGGACTAGTGTAGGTGGAACTACCTTACAGATAGAAGTAAATTCGTTACCAGGTAAAGGTGCCTTGATACTGACAGGCCAAATGGGCGATGTGATGAAAGAGTCCGCCCAACTTGGAATCAGTTATATTCGTTCTCTAAGTAAGGAATATAAGATATCAGAAGAATATTTTCAAAAAAATGATATTCATATCCATATTCCAGAAGGTGCTACACCAAAAGATGGTCCGAGTGCAGGTATTACAATGGCTACAGCAATGTTATCTGCTATTACAGGCAAGAAGGTTCACGCAAAAGTTGCAATGACTGGGGAAATAACACTTCGTGGTCGTGTATTACCAATCGGCGGTCTAAAGGAAAAGCTGCTGGCAGCAAAGAATACCGGGATTAAGAAAGTTTTAATTCCTGAAAAGAATCGCCCAGATTTAGAAGAGTTAGAGCAAGAGATAACCGAGGGTATGGAAGTAATATGTGTTGCTACTATGGATGAGGTTTTAAAACATGCGCTTGTGTAACTGAATCATGATGGAACGATTACTGCTTAATTTTAAGTGATAGAATTTGCTATGTGATTATCTATCAGGTAAAAAGGATAAATTATAGTTATAAGGTTACTTGAAGCGAGTATCTCGGTGAATCAAAACTATTTTCTTGTATGAAATAGGTATGGTGACTAAAAGACTATAGGCTTGTCATTAATAAAGAATCGTGACAGGAATAAAGAATCGTAACAGGAATAAAGAATCGTGACAGGAACCAAGAAGTTAGGAGAAAATTATGAATGTAAACCAAGTAGATTTGGAAACGGTATGTGGAGTAACCAGTGTGTTACCAGAGAATACTCAACCAGAATTTGCTTTTGCTGGAAAATCGAATGTAGGAAAATCCTCATTAATTAACGGGTTAATGAATAGAAAGTCGTTTGCTAGAACTTCTTCACAGCCAGGTAAGACACAGACTATTAATTTTTATCATCTCAATGAAAAATTATATTTTGTGGATCTCCCTGGATATGGCTATGCAAAAGTATCTTCAGAGTTAAAAGCGAAATGGGGCAAAATGATTGAGAAGTATTTACGAACTTCTACACAATTAAAGGTGATATTCCTTCTGATCGATATTCGTCATGAGCCCTCTGCAAATGACAAAGATATGTATGAATGGATTGTTCATAATGGATTTGAACCAGTAATCATAGCAACGAAACTTGATAAAATCAATCGTAGCCAACGAGATAAGCATATTAAAATGGTACGAACTGGTTTATGTGCAGGAGCAAATACGAAGATCTTACCTTTTTCTTCTTTATCCAAAGAAGGAAAAGATGATATCTGGAGATGTATTGAACAGTTTTTAGAAGTTCCAGATACAGAAAATAAGTAATAACCAACTTAAAAGGAAGGGGCTTATGCAAAATAGAGGAGTAATCAATCTATGGAGCAAAAGTTCCTTTTTTATTAGAGTGAAAAAACATGTCCGGATAGCATATCACTGAAGTGATACGTTATCCTTCTTTCTATATATAGGATAAATTTTGTGCAATAAATTGGTATCTCAAGAGAAATAACCATTATTGATAAGGTGTGTTATGACACGGAAGTGTTAGTTATTAAAGTAATTTAGTTAGGTCCTTTCTGCGACGTAATGTAAGTAGTTACAGAAAGTACAGATTTCTTGCTAATAGTTCTTAGATTTTTTATGGAAATGTAGCGTATTAGTCTTTTATCATTGCTATAATCGCTGTAAGTGATTACAATAAATTATAGGATAAAAACGTATATAAATGTACAAATAGAATGAAGAGAGATGTGTAGCTATGCGAATGAAAGAAAACAAAGACTATTTACTTAAGGGCACCTTATGGAAAGCTATATTAATGCTAGCCATACCAATCGCCGTGAACAATTTTATTCAAACGATGTATAATCTAACAGATTCCTATTGGCTTGGTAAAATTGGTACAGATCCACAGTCAGCCATAACGGTAGTAACTCCGATTCAGAGTATCATAGTTAATTTTGGTACTGGTATTACTGTAGCTGGAGCGATATTAATATCGCAGTACTTAGGTGCCAAGGATGAAAAGAATGCAAAATCAATGGTTGGACAGCTGTTTGCTTCTTGTATGATATTTTCGGTTGTATGTGCAGCAATATGTTTTTTGTTAACTCCAGCGTTGGTTGGATGGTTAGCTGGTGGTGAGTCATTTTCTTCTATGGCAGTTACCTATTTACGAATTGTAATATTGGACATGCCATTTTTATTTACCATCAATATCTTTACTGCGGTAAATCAATCGCAGGGGGATACCGTAAGACCAATGTTTTTAAATCTACTAGGTATTGTTTTAAATATGATATTGGACCCTCTTTTTATGTTAGGATTTGGCTGGGGTGTTGCTGGTGCAGCATTAGCTACTTTATTAGCGAAGGTTCCATGTGCGATAATTGCATTATATAGCCTATGTAATAATAAGAAATCTCTTTATATAACAAAAGAAAGTTTAAAGATTCAAAAGGATAAACTTAAGTCAATTGCGAAAATAGGTTTACCTACTGCGATTGGCGGAAGTACCATGCAATTAGGATTTTTATTGATGACCTCTAGTGTAATTAAGTATGGATCTACTGCAGTTAGTGCTTATGGTATAGGAAACCGTGTCAATGGACTAGTTACGATGCCTGCGAATGCCATGGGTTCTGCGGTTGCAACAATTGTTGGACAATGTATCGGAGCAAGGGATCAGGTTAGAGCTCAAAAAGCTTATTTAATGGCAAGAAGAATTGCCGTTATTTTCTTGTTTATTGGTGGTTTGATTTTATCGCGGAATACTGTTTCAGAGCCAATTGTTCGAATTTTTAGTAATGATCCAGATGTAATTCGACTAGGTACGCAGTTTCTTCAATTGATGGCATTTTGGTGCTTTACGAACGGTATTTACACAACAACCAACGGATTGCATCAAGGATCTGGCCATACAATGATTAATATGACAATTGATGCAACTAGACTATGGGTATTCCGACTGGCAACGTTATTCATATGTGAACGTTTACTCCATATGGGAGTACAAAGTATATGGTATGCAGTTGTAGTCAGCAATGGAATTTCCGCAGTAATCTTGTGGATTATCTACAAGATGGGTGTTTGGAAAAAGCAGGTCATCTCCTAGATTTGCATTTTACCTAAGAAGTTCAAATTCGCAATACAAAATAAGTAGGCAATTTATATTCTCCATAGGTAGACCAAAAGTAGTGGCTAACCTATGGAGATATTTTTTTAAATCAGTCAAATTTCTTTTTGAATATTATAGTTTAAGAAAAAAGCATGGAAATATATCCTATTTTGTTGTATTATGAAATAAAAGGGAATAATTAATAAATACATAGTATTGCTTTAATACAAAGGCAATCTATGGGCTCTAGGAAATGTATCGAAGTACAATGATGAAAATTATTATATTTGGGGAGAAAATTATTAAAACTATTGTTATGTTCTTTGGTTTAGGAAGTTTTGTTGGGGTTTTATTAATTATCTTTAGTATCTTATATCGGAAGAGACTAAAAAGTAACACTATATGGTGGTGCTGCTTAGGCTTATGGTTATTCGTGATATGCTCTATTATGATGCTCTGTTTTGGTTTTTTTATTAGATAATTTTTGCATTGTCTGTTTTTAGAAAGCTAATGGAATAGAAAGATAAGTTAAATACTCCATAGGTAGGCCAAAGTCGTAGCTAACCCTATGGAGTTATTTTTTAATTGATGAAATCGGACTATGCGTTACCTATATTTATCGAATGATTCAATGAATAATTATTTTAATGAATAATCATTTTTTATGAATAAAAATAAATCTATTTAAATAGTCTTTATGTTGCATTGAAGAAATTTGTCGAATAAAGTATAATAAATTTAAGAAACTTTTGGTAAATTTGAGAGGGGAGTCATATGGAAACAAAAGAAAGAAAATTTATTTATGCAGAGGAAGAGAAACGCTTACTAAGGACAAATCTTACGAATTACATATGTGTTATGCTTGTACAAATCGTTATGATTGCATTATTTGCAATGGATCAAATAACCGTAGAAAAAGATAATATCAACCTTATTGCAATTGGACTTTGCTTTGCAAATATGCTTATCATTACGGTAGCATTTCTCCGATTGAAATCCTCTAATCGATTCCGTTATATTATGATGATTGGATTTTCGATCGTTTATGGATTTGTAATGGCATTAGGTGCTAACCTTTTAGTATTTATGTATATATTCCCAATCTTAATTAGTCTGATACTTTACAATGACAAACGTTGTATCATTATTTTCTCCAGTTATATGGCAATTGGAAATGTAGCACGTGTTATTATTATCTTAAATATCGAAGACATATTAATTAATAAGAGTAATTATATCTTAATAGCAGTTTTAGGTATTATCATTACTTTCGTGCTTATTTATACGACTTTATTTTCGGAGGTATTTGCAGCGGATGCTCAGGGAGCATTAAAAGAAAAACAGTTGGAACAGGAAAACATGGTGAAGGATATTCTTACGATTGCTTCGACTGTTCGTGAAGGTTCCTTATCAGCCAATCAGATGATGAATCAAGTGGAAGAAGATACAAAGCAAATGCAGTTGTCTTTGGATGAGATAAGCTCTAGCACACAGTCTAATGCGGAAAGTATCGGGCAGCAGACGGTTATGACACAATCTATACAGAGTGCAATTGAAGAGGCAAGAATACTTTCTAGTGAGATGGTTGCTGCTGCCAAAGATTCCAGTGAGGTTCTGAAAAAGAGTATGCAAGTGGTTTATGAGCTGAAAGATAAGGCGAGTCTTATTGCAAATTCTAGTGAAGATGTGGTGGATTCGATGGACCTATTACAGAATAAGACGAGAGATGTTCAGGAAATTGCTCAAATTATCTTTAAAATTTCTGGACAAACCAATCTCTTAGCGTTGAATGCATCCATTGAAAGTGCAAGAGCAGGGGAGGCTGGTAGAGGGTTTGCAGTTGTTGCGGATCAGATTCGTCAGCTGGCAGAACAAACGAAACAAGCTACAGAGAATATCAGTTCGATTATTGCAGAGTTAGACATCAATGCACAGGATGTGTCTAATAAGATTCATAGCACTATGGATGCAACTGGACAGCAAAACACATTGATACAACAAACATCAGAACATTTTGCTAAAATGAATGAGAATGTAAACCTATTATCTCAGAACGTGAAAAACATCGATGAAAGAATTTATGAATTAATGAATTCTAATGATTCTATAGTAGATAACATTAGTCAACTATCCGCAACATCAGAAGAGGTGTCTGCAAGCTCTGAGATGGCAGCAGAATCTAGCCAGAGATCAATTCAAAATGTTATTAGTGCAAAGGATCATCTTGATGAGGTTGTAAGATCTGCTGAGAGATTTGAGGCATATTTATAAGGCAATTAAACCAATTTGATGATTCAATAAAGATAAGTTCATAAGTTTATAATAGTGCAGGGCAATTGTGCATAATGAATTGCAATTACCTTTTTTAGATTTAAGAAGCTGTTTATTCTTTCTTTCCTTAATATTATAAATTATTTAAAAAAGAAGATTAGTCCGTTATTGGGATTTAATCTTCTTTTTTAAAAGGTCTTGTTTAACAATTACAAATAAAATCACTGTAACATCTTCTTACCAAGTGCAGCTAGTGCAGTCTGATCCTTGGTTCCAATTCCAAACTGAAATTGCATCGTATCAGTTCCGTAAGATTTTATAATTTTACATTGAATTAAAGTTTGATGTTTTATGCTGCATTCAGAGGAAGCCATAGATTCTACTTCCGCGTCAGTTCTAGCTTTTAACATAAGATTCGTATAGACAACTTTATCTTGTCGGTTTCTTATTTTACATGCTACAAAGTAAAGTCTTTCTTCGTTTACTGCTTTTTGCACTTCCACTTGTTTTGTGATAACAACAGCCGATTTTTTATCATCTGATACTGCCTCTGACTGAGTGTCTGCGAGTTGAAGACCATTTAAGGTTCCACGGATAAAAGCGAGTTCAACTAATCTTTTCACTTGCGGGTCATGAATTGAAGTAAAATTCTTAGTTTTTAAGTTTAAAGCAGATAATTCTTCTTCAGTAAAAGAAGAAACGCCATTATTTTTTGCAACCATTTTTTGCATTTCAAACTGACTTTTTATATTTTTATTTTTCCATTCATACATAGCGGTTTACTTCCTTTTTCGTTAATTATAACATGAAATGATAAAACCGCAATGTAAACTTATCAATAACAACCCTAGGACCAGTACTTTTGTATCTGGTCCTTTGTTAATGTATCTGCAAACTGCTCTTTAATTAAGAGAAACATCTTAAAATCTTTCAATATCATAAATAACACAGCTCGGTCTTCGAATTCCTCTCTGGTAGTTGGGAGAGGGCTTTGGCGATATTCTTCTTCAAGAGTTTTCTCTAATTGTAATAATCCTTTGGCGTTATTGGATTCTGCTAGAGAATTTGCAATGCTTTCTATAAACTGTGAAATCGGTAAAACTTGCTTCGGTACAGCGTGTAGGGATATTATTTTTTCATAAATTTCAGCAAGTATCTGTAGTTGGTGTTTACGCATCTCCATATAACGAATAAAGTATTCAGACTCCTGGAATAAAGTATTGTTCATGTTTGTATATGCATACGTAAGACCTAGGTTAATATCTTCTTTTAATGGAGTAAAACAGTGATCTTTATAATTACTTTTATCAGACTCCCTAAGAAAATAAGCCATGCGAAATAAGATCTTACGTAAATCGGCTTCAATTCGTTCTTGAACTTCTCGAATTTTTGCTACATTACTTGGCATAAATAAATTAATGAGTGTTCCAATACCCGCTCCGATAAAAAGAAGGAGGGCTTCGTTTGTTATCATGGAAATACTTATACTCTCAGAGAGAATGTAATGTGTTGCAAGTACGGAATTCATTGCAATTCCATCTTGTAATTTAACAATAGAACAGCCACCTACAAACAAAAATAGGAATAATCCAAAAGGAATTGTGGTAAATCCAAAGTTCGGAAAAAGTAAGAGTGCTAGAATAGTGGCAAACATAAATGCAACTAATCGCTTCAGTGAAATAAAAATGGTCTCTTTTTTAGTATCCTGTATGGTTAGAAGAGTAATAATCCCCGCTGAAATACTATAGTTTAATCCAATTGCATTAGCTAGTAAAATAGCAAGGGTACTTCCGACTGCAATCTTACTAACTTTGTTAAACTTTTTCATTGGCTTCTCCTTATCTTTAAAATTAAATTATATATTTTTTATCATACCATAAACTTTGATAATCGCATAGTGCGTCTCAGGTTAAGTGGATAATTCATAGCATTTTTAGTGTTAATTCTAGTTAACTTTCTCATTTTCAATTCAGTATAAATAGGTTTATTAATATCACGATGATTTTTTTTAAGTACTTGCAAAGAGTAATCAGGCCCATTAAAAGGACTAAAATATACCCAAACTATTAACAAAAGGTGAAATTTATAGTATCATTAAGGTAGGATTTCAGAGTTACAAAAATCGAAGGATTGGGAGGGGCAAGGTTACATGTTATTACGCAATTTTAAGTTGAAAAAATCAAGTGTATATGTGGTTTTTTTCTTTTCGTATATCTTAATTTTAATTGTTGCTTTAAGTTGTGGTTTTGCTTATTATGCACAGATAACGGCGAAAATTACAAAACAAACCGAGAATACGAAGCAGTTATTATTAACAGAACTCCGTACCAGTGTGGAATCAAGTACACAATACATTGAGGAATTATGCAATGAATTCACGTTTAATACGAAGCTGGAACAATTTGCGAAAGGATTACCCTCTGTTACACTGCATGAGGCAATGCAGGAGTTGACATTGCGACAAAAGCCAGGAGCCCTTCTATTCGACTATTTTCTGTACATAAAAGAAACAGATGAGATTATCACACCAAACATACGGATGAAGGCAGACAAATTTTTTGATATTATGTATTCCTTTGAGGATATAGATTATAAAGAATTTGCAGAACAATTAAAAGGAAATTATTTTAAAAATTATTTACCAATAATGAAAGTAAATCAATATGACAAAAATCCGGTGGAGATATTGCCTTTGATCCAAACATTCCCGGTTGGAACCAAGCAGAAGCCACTTGGTCAAGTCATCATATTCATTAATGCGGAAAAATTATTTTCAATGGTGGAACAGTTCCATGTTGCGACAGAATCAGATGTCTATGTCTATAATAAAAACAATGTGTGTATATTGTCTAGTTCCGGGGCCCCTGAGTTACCGGTAGAACTAGTCACTGATAAATCAGCAGGTAATAATACAAAGGACAGTATTGTATTTCGACAATTATCAGATACCTTAGGCTGGAAGTTCATCATTTCTACACCAAAGGATTTATTCTATTCCGAAAACTACGAATTTTTACTTCGGATGGTTGGGGTTGCAGTTGTGTATCTGATAATCGGTATCGTCTTAGTTTCTTTCCTCGCGGAATACAGCTATAAACCAATTCGTGAAATTCGAAAATATATTGATAAGAATACGAAAGTGGACGGAATCGTAAAAAATGAATATGAGGTTATTAAGACTACCTTAAAAGAGCAAATTACCAATGGAAGAGAATTATCAGATCTACTTGAAAGTCAAAAGCCTATTGTAAAGCGTGAGGTACTTGGTAAGTTACTGCATGGAATGGTTACCGATTATAGTAGCTTAAAGGAGCGTTTTGTTCCGCTTGGAATCACTTTTACAACGAATCTATTTTATACGGTTGCCCTTGAAGTATCTGAGGGATGTGAATTCTTTCGCATGGATAAAGCAGAAAATGATCAGAGTATGATTCTAGCAAAATTTATCTCAGAGAATGTCGGAGTGGATTTATTTCAAGAGAAATTTAACTACTACTACCTTGATATGGGGCAAAATACAGCGGTTCTATTGTTAAATCTTCGTAAGGAAGAAGAACTTGAAGAAGCAGATGAGATCGTGTATCAAAAAGTATCGGAGCTAATTCAATTTCTGAAAAAGTATTATTCTCTATATATTTATACTGGCATTAGTAAACAGCACCATACGCTAAAAGGAATTCAGCTTTGCTTTGACGAATCCAGAAAGGCACTGGAGCAACACAAGCTATACGGAGGATTTGAACCATATTGTTTCTATGAATTAGAGAATCTGGAAGCGGATTATTATTACCCGAGTGAGATGGAATATCAATTATTACGCTATATTAAAACTGGAGAAAGTGATAAAGCAAAACAATTATTACAAAGTATTCTTGATATCAATGCACGTAAGAAAAAAATTTCGACTAGTGCAGCAAGAGGACTATTATTTGAAATTTCAATCAGCTTAAAGAAGCTCTTTGATGGTGCGATGATATCAAGAGGTAAGGAGACAAGTAACCTTCTTGATTTAGATAATTATCTAAAGACACCGAATCTTTTGGTTGCATTCGATGATTTTTGTTCTTTGATTGATTGGTATCAGAAAGAACGAGCAGAGGTACCGGTTAGTAATAAAACAAAAAGATTGGTGGACTCCATAGCAGAGTTTATTGAACAAAATATTGGTGAGAACTGGCTTGACTTAAATGGACTTTCTTCAGAGTTCGGGGTAACACCTCAGTATATCTCAAACATATTTAAGAAGTATAAAGACGAGAACATTAAGGACTATATTTCGAAGCTTCGATTGGCTAAGGCAAAGGAATTATTAAGAGATACGGAACTTCCGATTAAAGAAATAGCAAATCAACTGGGTTATGTAGGTGAAATTGGGGTAATACGTTTATTTAAGAAGTATGAGGGGATTACTCCGGGAGATTATCGTAATCAGATTCATAATGTAAATTAAGAAAGCTGATACGACTTTCAGTAGTATGTATTGTAGTTCAAATATAAGAACAGAAATGTAGATTAATAAGAAAATGACTGTAAATTAGTTAGAACAGAGATGTAAACTAGTAAGTAAAGGAATGTAAACTAGTTAGAGCAGAGATAAGAAATACCTAATTTTTTGTATAGCATTTTATATACAAAGGTATTTCTTATCACTGTTTTAATTTAACAAGGAAAAACTCATAAGACATATCTTATATTTTTAGTGATTTTAAGTATACCTTTTATTGATTTTAAGAATACCTTTTATTGATTTTAAGAGTACCTCTTTATTTTTAGAATATTATATTCTGATAATAAAATCTTAAAAATAGATAATTACAGTTTAAGTATCGGGTATCAGCCTTAAACACTGGAAGTTTACGGTGTATTATCTCCAAGTTACAATAAATTTGTTAACAAATTTAAGGAGGTATGAGGTATGCAAAAACAAAGCATGGAAAACCAAGGGGAAGTTGTCCAATCGAAAAGCGTACTAAGGAGGGAAGTCACGAGGAGGCAAGCGATAAAGACAATCGGTACCGGGGGACTTTTGATTGCCTGTGCGCCTTTTTTGTTTGGAAAAACTGCATCTGCCGCTTCAGGTAAGGACAAGGAGGTTAAAGGTGTTAAGGATGTCCTTTCTTTGACAGATGTAGAATCCTTAAAAAGACTGACCAAGACAGAACGAAAGGACGGAATGATAGTTAATTTACTAGGATACTATGGGGCAGGAGATGGCGGACAAAAATCATTGGTTTATCTTTCTAAGAGTAAGGAAAAGGAGAATGGAGGAACTGTTCACCATCCAAACGATGGGGTAGGGGCATGGCATGTACTACACGATGGGATTGGACAGTTTCGTTGGTTCGGTATCTTTGATGAAAGTATTCCTGCGGATCATGCACTTGATTCCCTTGTAAATGATGAATCTTTTCATCGAATTGAAGCAAGCAGTGACTTGTTGTTGATTAAAAGACATGTCTTTCATCAAAGTAACCTGGAACTGGATTTTCAAAATCACATTATGTACACCTATGGTGCAGAGAATGCAAACAGGGATAATCCGTTCGCCGCAATGATGTTTTTCCAAGGTGTTAAGGTAGGAAGTCCGATTACTGTCACGTTACCTTATGTAAGAAATGAGAATGGTACACTGATGCAAACAGATTTCAGTGAAGATTCTGATTATCTTTATGTCGGTAACAACAAAAAGTTTGCAGAAAATGAGTGGTATTATGTTGAGACTGATGTACGTCCGATGGAGGAGGTACCAGGACGTTTACCAATCGGTGGTGGCAGCAGTGATAAAGAGATACAAAAGCTACTTCGCGTAACCAAAGTAGGAAAGAGTGCCAGTGATACCGAATATGTGGCATTTAACTACCTAAATGCATGGCCGCTTAAGTCTAAACGTAAGATTACTTACCAAAAGATAGAACCTGTATTTCATGTAAATGTAAAGAATCTAAAATTTGAGGGACAGGGTCACTCTGATACTACAGGAACCAGCCCAGTGGCTCACGAATTTTGCGTAGATTGTAACATTACGAATATTCAGGCAACAAAGGTATTCTGGCCGCTTAACCTTCGCAGATATTGTACTCAATATGAGGTCAGGGATTGTCTTTTAATAAATCCGGAAGAAGTGACTTTAGGTGGTACTGGATACTTGATACAACAAATAGGATGTCTGTATGGTAGTGTTATAAATTGCAAAGCTCATAATGTGAGACACCTTAATGATTTTACTGGATGTGCTTATTCACTCGTAGAAAATTGCCATTGTACCGGTGATGAGAATGGAGCTTTTGTTACACATGGGCAGTACGATCATGATTTAACATACATAGGAAACTCTGGATTCTTAAGCTTTGCAAACAGTGCTTTAAATGCCAAGGATTCTCATACTTGGGGTGGATTTCACAAGAGAATTGTAGTGAAAAAGCATCAGGCTCCCAGAGTGGTTTTTGAAAATAAAATGAATCGTGTAATTGATATGACATTAGAGGATTGCTATGTGTACCGAAACACGGAACGATATGGCGGCAATGGAGGTTCTGTTTGGGCAAATGTCGATGGACTTGTTATGAGAAACTGTGTGTTAATGGGGCCATTAGCATTAGGAGAGGATTCTTCCATGTCTCATCGACCAACCATAATTGAAGGATGCACCATACATATGTTAGATGGACATTACCTTACCAGACATCGCGGAAGCACCTATGAAGTAGAAAGGGACATCACTTTTAAGAATTGTGTATTTAAAAATATCGGGCAAAACTTTATTGTCAAAGGCGAGACGATTCGTTTTTATGATTGCCATTTCTATGCGGATCCAAATGCTCCAATCAGCAGGCTGAATGTGGAATCAAAACATGTAATAATATCTGGCGGTGGGTTCCATAATGTTTGTTTTGCTTTTGATAAAGGAGGTACGACAACTGAGGCTGTAGGGGATCAGAGTTTGGTGGTATGCGGTGGTGCAGTCATGGAAGGAAACAATGCAAGCGGTGCATTGATTGATATAAAAAATAATGCACGTGTAAGATTGGATTTTTCCCAAGCAGAGTTTGCTCCTGGGTATCAGATGAAAATGATATCACATACTCCGGAGGATGGAACAGTTTCTACAGGAACCTTAAGCTTGCAGATGCAAGGTACAACACTGAAAGGGACAGAACTTAGTATTTCGGAATCCTCCTTAGGAAAGGATTCCTATATCATGGTGCAGTCGTGTCTATTAAAAAATAGCAGACTTGATTTACCAAGCGGAAGTCAATGCTTAGTGATGAATAATCTGACCCTATAATAAAATGACGATAAATTAGTTATGCACAAGTATGCTTCAAGGAATGTAGGAAACAAATCGAAAATGTATAAAGATTGTATTAGGAATGGAGGTTTACATGAATAGAAAGTCAAATAAATTGCATGTAATAAATCGAGTAATAGCCTTATTAGCTATGTTATGCATTGTAACTGGGCTTTTTGGAAATCAGGTATCTGCTGCAAAAGTAACAATAGCAAAGGAATTAAAAATCGGGCAATATGTTACATTTGGAACCTATAATAAGGAGCCTATTCTTTGGAGAGTTATTGATCTGGACAAAGGGGGAAATCCATTGCTCTATGCAGAAAATATTCTAACCTATAAGGCTTTTGATGATCAGCTATGGGTTGCCAATACTGCAAAGAACTATGGAAACAATTACTGGGCATCCAGTGATTTACGAGCGTGGCTAAATGGTGTTGGTGATGAAATCGCTTATGATGCATCTGGTGCACCGAAGTCCGGGACTACAAAGGATGGGTGGAATGCCTATGATGAGGAACAAGGATTTTTAACAGAGTTTACCAAAGAAGAACAGGATGCGATTGTGTTAATGAAACATAAGCAATTGATTGATGAGGTAAATAGCACTGCATCTTCTGTTGAGAACAAGGATGCTAAATTGCACCGCTATGAGAGTAATATAAAGGATTGTTTAACAAACTATGAGGTAGCAAGATATTTAATCACAGAAGAAAAGGTATTTTTACTAGACATTAAAGAATTTTACACCTTGGTATATCAAGCTGGTTTTCCAGTAATAAAAGAACCAACAAAGAGTGCGAAAGAAAAAAATGAAGCCAAGAGTACTCTAGCATTCTCTCCCTATTGGCTTAGGACACCTCGCGCGAGTTATGCAGAAGAGACTGCAGATCCTAAGTATGGCGGGGTATCTGCAAAACCGGATGGAGCGAGTGTTCGGGTGGTGTACGGAAAAGACTACATCCTTGCAAAAGATGCTTATGATGGAAGTGTTGGTGTAATACCAGCCTTATATTTAGATAAGGATTATGTGTTATCCCAGGGGAATGGCACAGTAACTTCTCCATATCATAACCAGAGAAAAAAATAGGAGAATGAGGAATATAGCAGTATTAAAAAGATAAAGAAAGTGCCATCAGAGAATAAAAATAACTTCACTGGTGGCACTTCTCCATAGGTGAAAGATAAATTCGTTTTATTTCAAAATTCAGATGATAAAATATATCTTATTTCTATCCATCCAAGCGCAGATTTCCTATTGTGATTTCTTCTCCCGTATTGATTGCCTTCTCAAGTGCCTCCAATAATAAGACGGGACGAAGAAGGCTGTCAAAGTCCTCTGGCATCTGTCCTTTTTTAAGTGCATCCACGTATTTTTGAAAGCCTTGACGATAGACAGTTGAGATGTTTATAGGGTGAGTGATTACCTTGTCTCCGGAGTATATAGTTGCAAAGAATTCAGAAACTTCTGCAAAATGTATTGTTACTGCAAAATCCTCGTATTTAAAAAGTGCAATCAAATTACCACAGTGTACATCGGTTTTCACGCTGATTGGATTTTTACCAAAGATCGTAGTCATTATTTCAATAGCATGACCTCCATAAAAATAGATACCTCCATAAGGACTTACTAATTCTCCGGGAAAATTAAAATTTGCAGAGATAACAGATTGATTTTGGTGCAAATGTTGAAATTCTTGTTGTAAGGTGAGTACATCCGGACAATATTTGCAGGTGGAACCACCAGCGAGGAGAGTATTATTTTTTTTTGCTGCATCAATCAAGTGGATAGCTTCTGACGGAAGAATGGTAAAGGGCTTATCCACCCAGGTTGGGATACCAGCTTCAATAAATGGCAGTGCATGCTTATAGTGCAGATTACCATGTCGAAATACTACCATAACGGCATCTACATGAGAGAACATATCTATTGGGTGTTCCACAATTGTATCAATCTGACCTTCTCTGGCAACCACCTGCGTCCTTTCTTTATCAAGCCCATAAATAGAAGTTACCCGAACATCATCATAAAGATAATTACCTGCCTCATCTGGCAGGTTTGCAAGCTTCGAGAATGCCAATGCATGAGAGTTGTCGGAGCCTAGAATACCGATTCGTATCATAATGTTAACGTCCTTTCTATAGAAATAGAACAATTATAATAACCAATTACAAAAGCCTCTAATTATGTATAGAAAAGAGTCTTATGAATTAGCGTAGGGAAAATGAAGAGTGTATAATTTTATCTCTTAACTTAGATTTAGATAAACAGTCCTGATTCTATCTAAACGTTAATAAACACAATAGCAAGTACTCCTAGAAGGATACCAATTTTACCACGGTTAGATAACTTCTCTTTAAAAAATAGCGTTGAAATTATGGTAATGCCGAGGATAATACTGCCTTGTACGAGTGGAAACAGATAACTGCTGGGAATTTTCCCTGCTAAGCTTGTTAATAGCAAATTTCCAAGTAGAGAACCTGCTGCTAAGAACAAGATTGGTAATAAGTTAGTTTTTAGTTGCTTTACAGAGGATGAGGTCGTGATTTTTACCTCGCTTGCCTTTGACTTAGCAACCGGATAAGCAATAAAGTAGCAAAGAGAAGCAAAGGCAAATCCAAGGAGTATTAACCCAGAAGCTTCCGTGCCGTGTTGAAGCTGTTGATGAAGTTTTTGAACAATAGCAAGGCAACCATTACCTATAAACGTGAGAATACAATAAAAGAGCCATTGCTTTTTTTGTTTTCTATGAGTGGGGGAAACAGCTTCCTTTTTTGATTCTTTTGTAACATTAAGGAAGTAAAATGCCATCAGGAATAAAATGATAGCAATAAGGAGCGTCCACCGAAGTTCTTCTTTCAAAAAGAGAAGACCAAAAAAGGTAGGAAGCAGCATGCTAGAAGAAAAGTAGAATGCTGTGTAGGAAAGGGGGCCGCTGTTAATTGCCAGATTATAAAATAATATGGTAAAAGCAAATAAAAATCCAAAAAGAATACCAAACAAAATCGTGTTCTTACTTAGAGAAAAGGATTCCCTGGAGAACAATAAAAAGAAACTCATTCCGATACCTGCCACGAGTGTAAATACTCCATGGACCAGCATTTTTTGCGGAAGCGTATCTGCTTTCACAAACTTCATTGAGACTGATTGCAAGATGAAAAAGGTGATACTTAAAACCAAAAGTAGAGTTATCATAAAAACTCCCATCTATGCTCTTTAGCACATATTAATAAAGTTGTTTCAAAAACATTTTTCTTAAATAGTTCTTTTCATTTCTGTTAAATTTCTTCTTCCTTCTCTTTTAGCAGCGTATTCCATAGTAAGATATAATCCTCTTTTTTCTTTCTAGGAGAAGCACTTTTAATCTCTTTTGCGATGGAAGCTTCTTTAATCAGAAGATCAATTACAGTCATTGCCATTAGCTTTGCTGGTACTAGATAAGCGAGCTCTACGTCCTCTACATGAAAATCACAGCTGTGTAAATCTCCTGAAAATCCGCTGATGGTTGGTTGAATCACAGGAAGCAGATAGGATAAATCACCGGCGTCTGTACTTCCACAGAAAGGGAGATTTTCCTCCACAGTCACATTTGGAAGCAGTTGGGTAGCATTTTTTGAAAAGATACTGCTCAATCTAGTATTTTGCATCAGTGGGAGATAACCGGCAGAGTCTGTAATATCCACGTCAGTACCGATGGCATAGGAAGCACCTTTAATCGCACGATTCACTTTAGTATTCGCTGCTTTTATGGCCTCAATGGAAGCAGCTCTTACGTAGCTTTCCATCGTAACTTCACTAGGAACCGTATTTACTAAATCGCCACCTTTGGTGATAATCGGATGGACTCTGACCGAATCACAATCGCGGAAGGTTTCTCTTTGGGCGTGAATTGCTGAAATCGCGAGAGTTGCAGCATTTAATGCATTCACACCATCCCATGGGGCACCGCCTGCATGTGCTTCCTTTCCGAGAAATCGAATGTTTTTCCCTATAAATCCAGTAGAGTGGCTGTTGATGGAGATGTGAGGTTTGCTTTGATTGGTTTCACTATGTACCATAAGAGCCATATCAACATCATCAAAGACACCCTCTGCAATCATTTGCTGCTTTCCGCCAAAGTAGGAGATAAGTCCATCTTGTTTTAACTGGCTGCGATATCCAAGTTCAATATATTCTTCTGCAGGTGTAGCAAGAAAACATACATTACCATCCAGCGCGTCTTTAACTGCCGAAAGTCCAATAGCACAGCCAATCATAGCGGCAATCTGGGCGTGATGGCCGCAAGCATGTGCAGCACCGGTTTGCTTGTCTGCAAAGGGATGTTTTGGTGAGATCACAGCATCCAACTCACCCATAACAGCAATGGTAATCGGAGTAGCTGTGTAATTTTTTTCTTTCAGATATCCTCTCCATCCGGTAAGACCAACATTTGTAATATCCTCTAGACCTAGCTCCTCCCATATCTGCTTTACAAGATTGCTGGTGTTATGCTCTTTATAGCCTAATTCCGGATTGCGAAAAATTTCCTCACCAATGGAAATAATTTTATTACTATGCTTTGTAATGGCATCCAGTGCTTTGATTTTTATTAAATTCATTCATGTTTACCTCATTTCTGCACACGAATAAATGGTGTGCTTTTCTGCTCAACACAAGTTTATGATTGCGTTGCAATCATAAACTTGCTCAGTGAAAGATTTTTCTTTCACTCTATTAATATTGAAGCTCGTCTTATGGAAACATTCTTTTTACTATTTTACTTTGCCAAAAAGCTTTTCACAAATTCATCATCCGTTAGATGTGGATACATACTTTGTACTCGATGGATTTCTTCCAGTTGATTTTTTGATAATACTTCCTCTTCATCTAGACACCAGATACCTTCCATAAGTCCTTGTTCCATCAAAATCTCATGAACGCCTGGGATACAGCCAGCGAAGTTATTCGCAACATCAAAGAAGGCTCCATTACAGTCGGTTACTTCAATTGCTAAGGAGAGTAAATCGCTTGGTATCATAGATTCTGTTTGATATTTCTTAAGTTCAGAAAATTGCTTTACTACGTTATTTGTCCACAGTGACCAGTGGCCAAGTAAGCCGCCAACAAAACGTTTTTCCACTTGCTTTCCATCCATCGTAAAGCGATATGGGGTAAGCAAATCTACAACGATATTATCATCATTACCGGTGTAAAGAGCAATCTCATTACTTCTCTTTGAGGCAGCGACTCCACGAACAAGGTCAATGGTTTGATAACGGTTAAAGGAAGCACATTTGATAGCTACTACATTCGGAGTATCTGCAACAGCCCTCCAGTATTCATAGGAAAGGCGTCTTCCGCCACAAGCTGTCTGTAAGTAAAAGCCAATGACAGGTAATATGGCTGCAACAGCCTGTGTTCTTTCAATAAGGTATTCTTCACTCTCTTCTGATAAACCACCAGGGCTGAGTAAAACGGCGTCATAGCCAAGTGATTTCGCAAGTTTTGCTTCACTAACTGCTTGTTCTGTCCTTCCGCAAGCACCGGCAACTCGGATAATCGTCTTCCCGGTCTCTTGTTCGTATTTTGTGATTTCTTCTGCCGCGACCTTAAGTACTGGTTCCAATAAATTTATTTCCGGCTTTCTGATTTCAAATTGGGTAGTATGTACTGCAACTGCTACACCGCCAACCCCGGCGTGAAGATAATACTTCACTAGTTTTCGCTGACCTTCCTCATAAAAGGTTCGATCGCTATGGAGTGTGAGTGGAATAGCTGGAATTACGGTACCTTCCTTTAAATTATGGAGAGCGGTTTCCTGTCGATTCATTAGAAATTCCCCTTTCTTTCTTCAAAATGTGTTGGTTTTCCAAGAGAACGGCCACCTGATAGTATCCATTCTGCCTGCCAGTCAATTAACGTGTTGATAGAAACGGTTGGATAACCAAAAAGTTCAGTCATCTTACTGGCATTGTTTAAGTAAGCAGTAGAAGACTCTTCACCAACAAAACTTACCTCTTTACCAAGTTTCTTTGCTAATTTTAGGGCAGTTTCTTTGACACCAATGGTTTCCGGTCCTGTAACATTTAAACGGAATACAGAACTGTCGGCATGAAGTAGAAGTCTTATTGCCACTTCATTAGCATCTCCCTGCCAGATACAATTAAAGCAAGGACTCTCTAAGGAAATAGGGCGATCATTCATAATATTCTCTGCGATATCATAAAGCACGCCATAACGGAGGTCAACCGCATAGTTTAATCGGTAAATGGCAAGTTTGGTTCCATAAGTATTTGCACCGTACTCAAAGATACGTTCTCTGGAAAGGCTTGACATTGCATATTCGCCAACTGGTTCCGGATGAGTTTCTTCCGTAGCACCTCCACTATAAATTGCAACCTTTGGATAAATATTTCCAGTGGAAAATACAACGATACGGCTGTCTTTAAAGTGTTCCATAACATGAGAGGGAACGGTTGCATTCATTGCCCAGGTTTGATACTCATTTCCGTTCGTACCGAATTTTTTTCCTGCCATATAGATAATATTTTCTACTTTTGGAAGAGATGCAATTGCTCCCGGCTCCAGTAAATCAGCAGAAATCATTTCTATCTGATGGTCGCTAAGGAGCTTTTTCACAATCGGATCGCTAAAACGTGATACCGCAATAATTCGTTTGGTTATACCGGCACTCTCGCAAGCGCGTTTTGCTAGCAAGCTAAGTGTAGGCCCCATCTTACCTCCGGCGCCAAGAATCATAATGTCTCCGGTAATCTTTTTCATATCTTCAATCAGCGCACTTGACGGATTGGTCAATAAGGTATCTAATCTTTCTTCAGTCCACATAGGAACTCCTCCTTAGAATTTTCTTTCATCAAGACAGTAGATTCGTTATGTCCTAGTTTCTATTGCCTTTTGTGTAGCTTTAGTATAGAAGACTATGAAAACACAGTAAATTGCCAGTATTTAAGCCTAAGGTAACAAAGTATAAAGTTTAAACTTTGATAGGAAATCCTTAAAATTGTTAGTTCTAAGAGGTGGACATGTGGTACGTCCAGATTAATTTTTGTGAGTTTAAGATTAAGGAGTGGCAATTTTAAGTTGCGGATACAGCAGATATAATAAAAGTACAAAGCAAGCCTAAGGACATACGTTCTCACAAATACATAAGAAGATAGAACAAAAAAAGTTATTGGGTTTGAAACGAAAAAGAAGGAGGAATATCCTTATGGGGTTAAAAAGGGATAAAAGAAAAGACGGTCGAGCCAGACCCAGTAAAGAGGTGAGAGCACGGATGAGGCATCAAAGCCGTGTGTTAATAAAAAGGAACTGGGCGCTGTACTTGTTTATATTGCCTGCATTCCTGTATTTTCTAATATTTGCGTATGCACCTATGTATGGAGTCCAGATTGCCTTTAAGGACTTTATTGCTACAAAGGGATTTGGAGGAAGCCCTTGGGCAGACCCGATTTATAAACATTTCAAAACGTTTTTTAGTTCAGTTAATTTTTCGCAGATATTTATGAACACGATCACCCTTTCCTTATATTATATGGCAGTCAGTTTTGTGACACCAATTTTATTAGCATTAATGATTAATGAGGTAGGGAATAAGTATTTTAAGAAAACAGTCCAAAATATTACATACATGCCATATTTCATTTCAACGGTAGTTCTTGTCGGTATGATTGATTTGTTCCTTTCAAGAAATGGATTGTTCAATCAAATAGGAGCCGCATTATTTCATTCGGAGCCGACTATGTTCTTGATGAAGGATAGCCTGTTTAATGATATTTATGTGTGGAGTGGTGTTTGGCAGGTAACCGGATATGGTGCAGTAATTTACATTGCCGCACTAAGCGGTGTTTCACCTGAACTTCATGAAGCAGCAATTATGGATGGTGCTGGACGAATGCAGCGAATCCGACATATTAATTTACCAGCCATTATGCCAACGATTGTGGTTATGTTGATTATGACAGTTGGCGGTATCATGAACCTTTCATTTGAAAAGGTGCTGCTGATGCAAAAGGATGGAAATATGATGGTTTCGGAAGTTATCTCTACCTATGTATATAAGTTAGGTATACAAAGAGCACAGTACAGTTTATCCTCTGCAGTCGGGTTATTCAATAATGTAATTAACCTGATTCTATTGGTAACGGTTAATAAGATTTCAAGAAAAGTCAGCGAAAACTCATTATGGTAGAAAGGAGGGAGATACATGAAGCGAAAGAATAAAATGAAGCAATCAAGAGGCGACAAGATTTTTGTTATCGTTAATTATACTCTCTTAACTGTAATATTACTGTTATGTCTCTACCCTCTATGGTTTGTTATGATTTCATCGGTTAGTAATCCGGACTTAGTAAATTCAGGTAAGGTTTGGTTACTTCCAAAAGAAATTAGTTTCACAGGTTACAAAAACCTTTTTCATGACAAGAGTATTATAAGAGGTTATATCAATACCTTAATTTATACAGGCGGAGGTACCATGTTAAACCTCGCGGTTACTTTACCGGCAGCTTATGCACTGTCCAGAAAAGATTTTGTAGGAAGAAAGTTTTTTACACTTATGTTCCTATTTACCATGTTTTTCTCGGGAGGGTTGATTCCGACCTTTATGACAGTAAAAAACCTAGGTTTATATAATAGTCCATGGGTAATGGTAATACTCGGTGCAACGTCAATGACGAATATTATTATCAGCAGAACGTTTTTTATGACCAATATCCCGAATGAGCTACATGAAGCAGCACAAATAGATGGATGTGGAAACGTAAGACTCTTTCTACAGGTTGTATTGCCAATATCAACTGCAATCTGCGCGGTTATGGCATTGTTTTTTGCAGTAAACCATTGGAATGGCTATTTTACAGCATTGATTTACATACGTGATGATCGCTATAAGCCACTTCAGATTATTATGAGAGAAGTATTAATGAGAAGTAAGTTCAATGCAGAGATGTTACAGCAAGGCGGTGATTCCGCTGGTCTATTACAGGAGGAACTTAGAGCAGCAGAGCAAATCAAATATGCTTTAATTGTAATTGCATCTCTTCCGGTAATGGCAATTTATCCATTTATTCAAAAGTATTTTGTTAAGGGCGTAACGGTAGGTGCAGTAAAAGGGTAACTATAAATCCGAAACTACACAAATCGTGATATAATTTAGCCAAGAGAAATTTATTGAAAGAGGAGGATTCATCATGAAGTTTAAGAAACTTGTAGCAATGGGGCTTTGCACATGTCTAGCGGTAACTTTGTTAGCTGGATGTGGCAAAAAGAATGAGGATCAGGCAAACAATAATGTAACAGCAACTCCATCAGAGGGGCAAAGTACTCCATCCGGTGGTGATTCGGGGAAAGATGAGATGCCGGAAAATGTAAATGCAGTTGGTGTCTATCCGATTGTAAAAGAACCAATTACACTTAAGATTATGGGACGTAAGGATCCAGGAGCTACGGATTGGGGCGAACTTGAAGTATTCAAACGTTTAACAAAAATCACTAACATTAATTTTGAGTTTGAGTTATCAGAAGGTGACACCTTTGTAGAGCAGAAGAACATTGCATTAGTTGGTGGTGAATATCCAGACTTAATTTTACGTGCAGATACCTCTTCCATCACGGATGAAGAGACTTATGGTCCACAAGGAGTTTTTCTAGACTTAACGGATTTAATCGACAAATATGCTCCCAATATTAAAGCATTATTACAGGAGCGTCCTGACATTAAAGCAGCCATTACTTCCATGGATGGTAAGATTTACGGATTACCATATGCCTTCCAGACTGCTACAACGCAAGGTCATACCGGTTTCTTTGATTCTAAGTGGATGGACAATGTTGGAATAACAAAGGTTCCGGAAACAACAGATGAATTATATGATATGTTAGTCAAGTTTAAAGAAATGGATGCAAACGGAAATGGTGATCTAAATGACGAGATTCCATTTAGTTGTTCCGGATTAAATACAACAATTCGTCGTCTTTTAATCCCTGCATTTACAGGTACAGCAGAAGGCTTAGGATTTGATATTAAAAATGGTGAAGTAGTATATGCGCCAGCTCTACCAGAGTATAAAGAGTTTTTAATTTATACAAACAAGCTTTATAGTGAAGGGTTACTTGATCCAGAGTTTTCAACACAGACAAGTCAACAATGGCAGGCTAAAGTAAAAGCGGGAATGTGCGGCGTATACTCCGCTTCTCCAACCTTACTTGATCCGGAAGTGACAATAACACAGCAGTTATCACTACCTCCATTAACCAGCAGTACCAATGACAAAAAAGTTGTAATCCAGCCAGATAACTTATATCCGGCGAGAGGATTTATCACAGACAAATGTAAAGACCCAGTAGCAGCAATCCGCTTACTTGACATGTTCTATGCAACGCCTGAAAATGCGGTTGAGGGCTTCTCTGGACAGACCTTATTCCTTGGCTGGGAGGGCGAGCATTGGGAATACACAAATGGCATGAAAGATTTTTATCGCTGGATCGATCCAATCACTGGTTTTGGAGATATCAACAAATCCATCTCTGTAAATATGGAATTACCGGGTTACTTAAACTTCACTGCAGGTCCTGCCGGAAATCCTTTGATGGAGATGAAGGTAGAACAAGTGAATAATATGCAGAAACCTTATTATACGACTGCTTACCCTATCAATGCCAGATTTACAGCAGATGAGTCTGAGCGCGGTAATGTAATCGAAAATGATTTATATACCTATGTAACAATGATGACAACCAAGTTTATCATTGGTGAAGTAAGTATTGATAAGTTTGATGAATATATTGACACTTTAAATAAAACAGGTCTTCCAGAGCTATTAGAAATCAAGAGAGCAGCTTTAGCAAGATGGAATGAGGCTATGAACTAAAAAATTAAGATAAGGCTGCTGTGAAATGAAATTGTATGTAGGAAGTTCATTTGTCAGCAGCCTTTTTAAGAGGTTAAATAATGCAAAAAGAGAAGACATCCTTTGAGACAGACTTTAGTAGATTCGGAATACTAGATGGCTCTGTCTCGGCAGATACTGCATTGGAAGAGATGCTTTCAGATGAGACAATTCGAGTAATCCATGCGTATACGCCACTTAATTTTACAAAAAGGCATCTTATAAAACGTAGTAATATTACCTTTGATTTTCATGGGAATATGGTAACCGCGATAGGGATAGAACATGCAAATCATAACGATCCCTTCTCTGCGCTGTTTCATATTACCGGAGAGAGGCTGAGTGATATAAGAAGCGTCAGTTTATCTCATCCGTTACAGGAACTCTATGATATTTTTGAAGTGGATGATTCCGACCAATTTGAACTGGATTCTTGGTGGATTGTCACTTGCAATGCGTTATGCGGAAGAGAAGAAAAAGAAATTGATAAGATGCTTCAGGTAACAGAAATCATTGATAAGACTCATGTTCGGTTTAACTATAAGATGGGATGGCCCTTTGAAGCGGGTAGGGTATTAACTTACCAAAAAGTAAAGCCCATTTTTGATGTTTCGGTTAATAATATGAGGTTTACTGGAAACCAAGAAGGAGAGGAAACAGGTGTTGAACCTCTTGCCTATGAATATGCAGTTAATTGTAATGCTAGTAATATTCATGCAAGGTTTACCTATTGGCCAGTAATATTACGAAGGCATAACACAGGCTATGTGACGGAAAGGTGCTCTTTACATAATCCCATCGAGGTGGTGGTAGGGGGGACTGGTTATCTGACACAGCAAATACATTGTCTATATGGAAAGGTTAGAGATTGTGAAGCAAGCAATGCAAGGCACCTAAACGACTTTACGGGTAGTGCATACTGCATGGTGGAGAACTGCCATGGTGACGGTGATTTCCATGGTGCCTTTGTTACTCATGGACAATTTGAGCACGACCTTACCTATACTGGGAACTCTGGCTTGCTATCATTTGCAAACAGTGGACCTACTTGGGGATCCAGCGCAAAAAGAATTACGGTGATACGCCATGTGGGTTGCTGGGGACTGGCTTTTGCAAAGGTAAGTGATTTAACACTACAGGATGTGGTAATTCAAAAGACAGAAAAATATGAGGAATGCGGAAATCTTCTGTTAAACGCAGACGGACTTCAGGTGAGAGGATGTACGGCAGAACGCTTAGTCCTGACACAGCGTTCCAATCGTTCCAAACGCCCTGTTGTTATTGAGAACAGTTATTTTACGGAAGGTGTTGAGATAACAAAGACAGGAGAGGCAGCAGTGAAAACTAAGATTAGAATTATAAATACAATAGACAAAGATGGAAAGGAATGTTGAAAAAATCGCGATTCAACATTCTATGATTAATTGAGACCAGAGTAGTTTCAGTTTAACTAGCGCGTCGCAACGCGCAGATAGGTACTCATATGTTAAATATATTGGTTACGATCCCAACATTAAGTGCAGTATTCCCAACATTTTTTGATGATAAGCGAAAGAGAGAACTTGAAAGCATCGGTAATGTTATCTGGAATGTTTCTGACAAGCAATTTTCAAAAGAGGAATTTACGGAAAAATTAAAAGACATCGATATTTGTGTAACAGGCTGGGGAACTCCTGTGATGGAGGAAGAAGTATTAACCTACGCGAATCGTCTTCGATTTATCGCTCATACCGGTGGTTCCGTAAAACCTTATGTAACGGATGCTTGCTATGAGAGGGGAATTCGTGTAGTTAGTGGTAACTCAGTTTTTGCAGAAAGCGTTGCAGAAGGTGTAATAGCCTATGCTCTTTCTTCCTTAAGAGATATTCCGAGATTTTCTTATGAGCTTAAGCAGGGAATATGGCCAGCCCAATTTTATAATCGTGGGTTATTGGAACGAAAGGTTGGCATTGTTGGTTATGGAATGATTGCCCGCTATGTAGTATCGATGCTAAAACCATTTCATTGTGGGATAAAAGTATATTCCCGCCATATTGCTAACGAAGAGTTAGAGCAGCATCAGATGGAAAAGGCTACCTTGGATGAGATTTTCAGTACTTGTGATATTATCTCTATTCATAGTGGGATGACACCGGAGAATCACCACCTAATAACAGAAGAACTATTAAATCAAATGAAACCTGGAGCCCTATTAATCAATACAGCAAGAGGAGCTATTATTGACGAAGAAGCATTAATTAAAGTTTTAGATAAGAAGGAGATTTATGCAGCTCTTGATGTCTATGAAACAGAGCCATTGCCTTCTGACCATCCTTTACTAGAGTGTGAAAATGCTTTACTGCTTCCTCACATGGGAGGGCCGACCATTGACCGCAGATTGTCTGTAACTTCCTCTGTGATTACGGATATTCATAATTTTATAGATGAGAAGCCTCTCCTCTGTGAGATAAGCGCGTCATATGCCGCAAAGATGTCAATGTATTAAAAATTTGACTGGATTTATATAGGAATTTAAAAGAAAGGATCAAACTATTCAGCTTTAAGGCCACTATTTTATAGTTAGCTTACAGTAACTTATTAGTTATGGTTACATAGAAAATTCTGAATAGGAAAAGGATGAAAGATGGAAAAAATTAAACTAGCATTAGTAGGGGCAGGAGAGCGTGGTCAGAATAGCTATGCACCTTATGCAAAATTGCATGGCTATGAGATAGAGTTCGTCGCAGTAGCGGAGCCGGATTTCGGTAGAAGAGAACAGTTTTGTAAGGATTATGGTGTATCGAAGGAGCATGCATATGAAAGTGCAGAGGACTTCTTATCCCAAGGAAAAATCGCCGATGCAGTTCTTATTTGTACACAGGATAAAGACCATTTTGATTATGCCTGCACAGCAATCCATTTAGGGTATGATATATTATTAGAAAAACCAATATCACCAGATCCTCTTGAATGTATCCAATTAGAGGAGCTTGCGGTGAAACATGGGACGACAATTGTAGTATGCCATGTTATGCGTTATACCAAATTTTATAGAAAAATAAAAGAAATTATGGAGTCCGGTGTGATAGGAGATGTGGTATCCATTACTCATACCGAAAATGTGGCTTATTGGCACTATGCACATAGTTATGTAAGAGGAAACTGGCATAGAAGAGAGGATTCCTCTCCAATGATACTTGCAAAATGCTGTCATGATATGGATATCTTAGCATGGCTGTTAGACAGTCGTTGTAAGAGTATCTCTTCCTATGGGGATTTAACTTATTTTAAAGAAGAAAATGCTCCGGTTGGCTCACCAAAACGATGTATGGATGGGTGCCCGCATAGTTCTACCTGTCCATATTATGCACCAAAGATTTATCTTACTGAGGATACGAAATGGCCTACCTCTTGTCTTGGAACAGATACCAGCTATGAGGCCAGAAAGAAAGCTTTGCAGGAAGGACCTTATGGCGTTTGTGTATTTCATAATGACAACGATGTTGTGGACCATCAGGTGGCATCTATCTTATTTGAAAATGGAGTAACGGTTGCATTTACCATGTGTGCCTTCTCTAATGCTTGCGATAGAACAATAAAGTTCATGGGAACAAAGGGTGAGATTCGTGCCAGTATGGAAAAGAATACAATTGAAGTAACTGAGTTTGGTCAGGGAATCATGACAGGAACAACAAATGTATATACTCTGATTCCTGGGGATACCGGTCATAGTGGCGGTGATGAAGGAATTATGGAAGAGTTCGTTTCCATTCTAAAAGGAGTTAGAAAGAATACCAATACAATTTCACAGTCCGTTCATAGCCATATCATGGCGTTTGCAGCAGAGGAATCAAGACTTCAGGGGAAGACAATAGAGATTGTAGATTATGAAAAAAAATTCAGATCATAAAAGAATTCAGATCATAAAAAATTTTAGATTATAAAAGAATTCAGATCATAAAGGAATTAGGAGAAGTCATGGAATATAAAACGGGAAACGGCTATCCCATCGAGAAGTTCATTGAATTTGGCAATGAAGTATTTGGAGATGAGGTTTTACCTGGTGGTTTTGAATGTTTACTTCCAAAGTTAAAGAAGGATACGGAATTACCGAAGCATTTTCGCGTGATAGAAGAGGAGGGGGAGTTAAAGGCGATGTTACTCTCCCTGCCACTAACCCTCAATGTGTATGATCAAATGCTATCCATCCGATACATAGGTCTCGTGGCTGTTCATGAAAGTGCCAGAGGCAAGGGATATATGACTTTTTTAATGGAGCAAGTGATCAAGGAAATGAAGGAAGAAAAAACAATGCTTAGTGTTCTTGGTGGCCAGCGACAGCGTTATGAATACTTTGGATATGAACCGGCTGGTTTGGAATTTCATTGTGCAGTGAACAAAACAAATCTAAAGCATAGCATGTTATCAAAGCCGATGGATAGCGGTATTACAATTGATTTATTAAAACAAGAATCAGTAGAAGTTGGTCAAGCTTATAAACTTTTTATGTGCATACCAGTAAGGACATTACGGGAAGAGGATTCCTTTTATGAACTCTTGCAGTCATGGAGAAGTACTCCCTATGTCATCTATAAAGATGGAGATTTTAAAGGATATCTTAGTGTCAGTGTAGAAGGAGAAACAGGACAGATAAGGGAACTGTATCGGAAGGATGATTCCGTGTCTATTACCGATATTTGTTATTTATGTATGGAGAAATGTAAGGTAGAAAAATTGGAATTTGCATTATCCCTGCCAGAAATAAAAAAGGATAAGGAATTACAAAATCTTTGTGAAACCTATGAAATTACATGTAACCATTCGTTTTGCGTCTTTGATTTTGAGGCAGTTATTAAGGCTTATCTTCCTTTCTTATCGCAAACAAACACAGTACTAGAGGGAGAAGCTAGATTCTATATTGAGGATGAACTATATACCATTTGTGTTGACGAAGGCTACCAAACGGTAAGAAGGGAAAGTACACTTCGGGATGTGAAGTTAAAAGATGTTCCGTCCTACACCCATAAAGAAGCTGTGAGGTTATTGTTCACACCGCTTTCATCATTACAGGGGAATGAAAATTCAGAAGAACTACGCAAGTGGTTTCCGTTGCCTCTTTACTTATCGATTTTGGATGCATGCTAATTTCTGGATGACGGTAGTGGAATAGCGGTAGCATGCGAAACAACTCATTATACCTAATAGTACAAAAAAAGAGGCGGTTAGGAGGTAAGCATGTTTAATATTGGATTGAGTGAATTCTTACTACTGTTATTGATTGCTTTCCTTGTAGTAGGACCAAAAGATCTTCCAAAGATTGCAAGAGCAATTGGTAAAGGGGTGAGGTACTTAGGTAACTTAAAAGAGGAATTCGGAGAAATTCTTAATATTGAGGAAGAAATAAATGCAGTGAAAAATGACTTTGAAGAAATAAAAGACATTACGAAAGAAGCGGAACAAGCGAGCAGAGATATTATTGATGTAATGAACGAGGCGAAAAAAGACCTTAAGGATATTGATGGTGCTATTAGTGAGGCTAAATCAGTGGTTGAGTAAGTAGCCGGGAATCAAGTTTAAGAAAACATCAAGTAAATTATCACGTAAAACCTTAAGTAAAACCTTAAGTAAAACCTCAAGTAAAACCTCAAGTAAAACCTCAAGTAAAACATAACATAAGAAACTTTGTGGTAGTACATAAATCAATCATTGAAAGAAAAAGGAGGATTATTATGAGAATCGGTACAACAGAAGTCCTATTAATTTTGGCACTTGCATTAGTACTCTTTGGCGGCGGTAAATTAGCTGGTGTAGGGAAGGCATTAGGGACAAGTATTAAAGAGTTTAAAAAGGAGGTACATAGCGAAGATTCCATATCAGAAGCGAAAGGAAACTCATCCCATGAAAACTAAGCGGATGGAAAAGCGAAACCAGGGTTACATGGATTCAAAAGAGCTTGGCGAATCCAAGACTCTGATGGAACATCTGCTAGATTTTAGAAAGGTTCTTATATTTAGTACGGCAGTAATTGTGTTATTTTTTCTTGTGATTTGGCTTTGCTGTTCTGAATGGTTACTTAACATAGTTGCAAAACCATTAATTGACCGAAATATCACAATTGTATATACTGCAATTGCAGAGTCTTTCTCAGCCCAGATGAAGGTGTCGTTTTTATTCGCGGTCATTCTTGCCTTCCCTTTTGTACTGGGAAAGCTATGGAGGTTTGTTGCCCCTTCACTTTACCGAAGAGAAAAGTTTGTTTACGGAGGAGTATTTTTCATAGTATTATTACTATTTGTTCTTGGTATTTTATTTGCTTATCTGATTGTATTTCATATGGCGATTAATTTCTTTGTGTTTTCAAGTGGTGCACTTGCAAAACCAATGATATCAATAGAAAGCTATGTGGGATTTATGATTCGTTTTATGATTCCCTTTGGTATTACGTTTGAACTACCGTTGGTTATCTTAATCTTGACAAAACTTCAGATTGTAAAGCTTTCTCAGTTGATGAAGAGTCAGAAATACGTAATTTTACTATTGTTTGTTCTTGCAGCGATTCTAACACCACCAGATGTTATCTCCCAGATTATGCTTGGATTACCTCTAACGCTTTTATATGAGATAGGAGTATTAGGAGCTGCAATCGTAACAGCAAGGAGAAAGCGAAGAGAGAGTTATGAAGCAGAATCGTGCAGCCAGGCTTAAGTTTACTTTCTTGTATTCGCTTGAAATATTTATTAAGTATAATAAACCCGAATAACAATCCTTGCAGTAAGTCTTAAGGATTAATATTCGGGTTATTTTTAAGCATTTTATTCTTAGTTTTAAAGTCCCCTGTGACCTAGTTACATACGGAAGTTTTCTTCTTTGGTATCATCCCAGTACGAGACTATGTGAGTTAGTGATTGAAAGGAAGGAGCAGCAATGTTACCAAAAGTGAAGAGGAAGGCAGAGGTTGTGAAAAATCATTGTGTTGCTTGTGGAGTGTGTGCAAACGTCTGTCCGAAGGATGCAAGTACAATTTATCGTGGAATCTATGCAGTAGTAAACGAAGAACTTTGTGTCGGATGTAGTAAATGCAGCAAGGCTTGTCCAGCAGGAACGATTCGGATGATAGAAAGAGAGGTTTCACAATGAAAATGAAACAACAGACAAAATGGTATGAGAAGCTATGGATAGCATCTTCAATATATCTTATATTATCACCATTTAATATTTTATTTGCATGGCTAGGATTACTTTGTTTTTTTATTCCTCTTTTAATTTCCATGTTTAAGGGAAGCAAGGTATACTGTAACCGCTATTGTGGGAGGGGACAGTTACTTACCATATTAGGTGATCGCTTTAAGTTATCAAGAAATAAAGCAACACCTAGATGGATGCGTTCCAATTATTTTCGATATGGATTTTTAATATTCTTTCTTACTATGTTTGTAAATATGCTCATGAACACTTATTACGTATTAAGAGGAGCGAAGGGTTTAAAGCAAGTGATTACGATTTTATGGACTTTTAAATTACCTTGGAATTTTGCCACGTATTCTTATGCATCATCTTGGATTGTGCAATTCGGATTTGGATTTTACAGTATCATGTTAACTTCCACGATCTTAGGACTTATTACAATGCTACTTTATAAACCAAGGTCTTGGTGTGTGTATTGTCCTATGGGGACTATGACACAAGGCATCTGTAAGTTAAAAGATAAGATGTAAAAGAATCTAAATAACTATAAATAATTACACCCTCCTTTTTATTGTGGTATAATATGGGAGGGTGTTTTCTTTTACAAAGACAAAGGAGAACGGCTTGGTGATAAATGCAAATAAGGCTTTTCGATATTTGTTTTCGCACGAGAATTTCTCTTTATTAGCGAGCGCAAGGCGCTAGAATGGTGGTTAGTATGAGTGTCGGGTATTTAACGATGGATGATGGACCGTCTGATATTACACGAGATATTATCGATTATTTGACGGGAAGAGGGATAAAACCAGTTTTTTTCTTTACAGGTCAGAATATTGAAAAAAGGATGGAAGAGGGAGTTTATGCAATAAAAAAAGGAGCTATCATTGGAAATCACAGTTATTCTCATCCAAATTTTGAACAGTTAACATTAGAGCAATGCATAAGTGAAGTTGAGAAGACAGAGGAGTTAATCAATGAGCTATACAAAAAAGCAGGTGAAGTAAGAAAGTTTAAATTATTCCGATTTCCGTATGGAGCAAGAAAACTTAATGAATCGAAAGAGTTTCAGGAGTATTTAAAGAATCAAAGGTTTTGTAAATTGGATGATATGCACATAACGAGTGAGTGGTATGATAGGGAAGGTTTGATAGAAGGCGTCGATGTTTTGTGGACCTATGATTTTACAGAATATCGCATTCAAAATGATACTTCCCTGACCTATGATGATCTTGTTGCACGCATACACGAAAAGAAACAAGGAAGCAGTGATTCACTTCTTAATGAGGGAAGCAGACATATCGTATTATTACATGATCACGAGGAAACAAATGCTGTAATTTCAAGGTATTATCAGAAATTTCTTGATTATGTTATGTTGCATGGGGTAGATTTTATTGAACCGGAGTTCCGATATCTGTCCTAAGATAATGAAAAAAAATCTACATAATTAGTTCCTATGAAGGAAGAAAATTTTAAATTCACATAGTATTTAAAAAAGATCACTTTTTAATTACTTTTAACATGAAAGATTATTTATTATTAACATGAAAGATTACTTATTATTATCATGGAAGGTTTTTTGATTACTATTAACAAGAAAAATTACCTTACGAATTTTATCTTATTTAGAATCATAAAAAGTGTATCAAAATGGTTAGACACATATTCTAAACCATTTTGATACACTTTTTTATTATTTTCATGTATATTGTAAGTTTAATTATCCATGATGAGGAAAAGTACGCGAAGCGTAATTTTCTTATTTAAGGTTAGCTTTTAATGTCTCGATTAATTCCTCGTATTCCTGATCGGATAATGTTTTTTGCTTAGGGTCCATAGCAAACGTGCCACCCCATTCAAACTCATCCTTATACTTAGGAACAAGATGGAAGTGAAGATGATGTCCGGTGTCGCCGTATGCGCCGTAGTTTACTTTATCCGGATGAAATGCGTTATGAATAGCATTAGCAACCTTATTTACATCTGCAAAAAATGCATTACGTTCTTCCTCTGATAATTCAATCATTTCGCTAACATGAAATTTACTTGCAACAATACATCTTCCTTTGTGGCTTTGCTCTTTAAAAAGATAAACCTTGGATGCAGGTAATTCACAGATTTTGATGCCGAATTTAGCAACTAATTCGCCTTCAGCACAATAAGCACAATTTGGGTCTAACATATTGAGTCCTCCTAAATATATATATATGTAAACAAAGGGCGATAAATATTTTGCTCTTTGTTTCATTTAAATTTAATCTGCAATCAAAGAAGAGATTACATAGGTATAGATATCAGAGCTTTTCTGCTTCCAATTGTTACAGATGAGATTTGCTTCCCGCTCAGTTGGAACGGATAATTTTAAATCAATAATTGCACTGGAACCTTCCATAACACGAAGGTGTGTAATAAATTCATCTTTTTTAACTTCAAAATAATCCGCAAGAGTGGATACCTCCTCACGCAAACTATATTTATGCTCTTTCAGATAAATATCAATGTCGTCGCGGATGGCTTGTGCAATTGTATTGCAAAAGAAGGATAGTGTTTCCTTACCGGAGTCTGTAATTTGATAAAGAGAGCTGTTTCGAATAGTTTCAGCACTAATGTATTGATCGTCAATTAACTCAGAGATTGTCTGTTGAATGCTAAAGTAATTCGTATATTCTTTTTCTAGTATAAAATTTGTTAATTGGCCATTGGTTAGTGGAAAGTCCACCTTGTCTAAGATGTAAAGTACAATTAATTTGTAAAGCATTAGAGTTTCCGCTTGCATTGTTGTTCTCCCTTCTATTCGAGATTGGTTCGAATGTATTTTCCTTGGTAAGAATTACGCTCTTTTAGTTCTTTTTGAATTGTATTTAAAACATTGCGTTTATTGCCGCTCCATAGTGGTGCGATTAGTAGATTTTTTGGTCCATCCCCAGTTATTCTATGAATTACAATATGTGGTGGTAGGTGCTCCAAACATTCTACAAGAGCATTGATATAATCTTCTAGCTGTAAAAGTGAAAACAGAGTTGGTTCTTTCCTATAGAAAGTTTCCAAATCGGTATTCTTTAAAATATGCATGAGTTGTAACTTGATCCCGTGTATTGGTAGTTTTGCTAAATAGTCAATGGTAGATAACATCATTTCTCTCGATTCACCAGGTAAACCAAGGATAACATGTACAATAACTGGGATATTAAGATTAGACAAACGATTTAGCGCATCTTCAAAAATAGGAAGGGTATAACCACGCCGTATCAATTTAGCACTGTTTTCGTGAATGGTTTGTAGTCCAAGTTCTATATAAATTGGCTTTCTTTGATTTAATTCTGCAAGGAGTCTTAACACCTCATCAGGGAAACAATCTGGTCTGGTTGCGATGGAAAGAGCCACAATGTCTTCATGGCCCATCGCTTCTGTAAAAATAGAGCGAAGATAATCTACAGGAGCATAGGTATTGGTATATGCTTGAAAGTAAGCAACATAACGGTTACTTTTCGCCTTTTTTGCTACCCGTTCTTTCGCTGCTTCAATTTGCTCTGTAATTGATAACTTCATACTGGTGGCAAAATCACCAGAACCACCCGAACTACAAAAGATGCAACCACCAGTCCCTAAATTTCCATCTCGATTAGGACAAGTCATGCCGCCATTTAGTGATAGCTTGTATATCTTATCACCGAATTGTTCCTTATAATAAGCATCTAAGGAGTAATAACGCTTACCTTGCCATAAATTCATAATATCATCCTTTATATAAACAAATTAGTATCTATTCTGTTATCCGTTTCTTAGTACTTAATCGTTCCATTATTGAGAATTTGCTTCGGAACACAAAAATCAGAGGGCCGGTGCAAAAAAGTGGACTTTTTATGAGAAATAGCTGCACAATTTCTCATAATTGTATTAACTACTTAATATATGCTTTCACCGCATTACTTACTACTTCACAAACACGTTCGTCAAATGCTTCTGGAATAATATAATCTTCATTTAATTCCTCATTACTTACTAAGTCAGCAATCGCCTTAGCAGCACCAAGTTTCATTTCTTCGGTGATTTGAGTTGCACGACCCTCCAAAGCTCCTTTAAAGATACCAGGGAAAGCAATTACGTTATTGACTTGGTTTGGAAAATCGCTTCTTCCGGTTCCAACGACTTTAGCACCAGCTTCTTTTGCAAGGTCTGGCATAATTTCTGGAACAGGATTTGCCATAGCAAATAGAATGGAATCTTTATTCATAGAAGACACCATTTCAGGTGCAACAATATTAGGAGCGGAAACACCGATGAAGATATCAGTACCCTTTAAGGCATCAGCAAGTGTTCCAGTAGCTCCTTCTAGGTTCGTTACCTCCATCATCTCTTTTTGCATCCAGTTTAAATTCTCAGTTTGATTTGATAGAATTCCAACTTTGTCACATAGAGTCAGATGACAAAATCCGTAATTTAATAGAAGTTTTGTGATAGCGATTCCTGCGCTACCAGCACCATTTACAACAACCCTACAGTCTTCTTTTTTCTTATTGGTTACTTTCAAGGCATTGATTATACCAGCAAGCACAACGATTGCAGTACCATGCTGATCATCATGAAAGACAGGAATTGAGAGTTGCTCTTTTAATCTAGCCTCGATTTCGAAACATCTTGGCGCAGAGATATCTTCAAGATTAATTCCGCCAAACGCTGGCGCTATATGAATAATAGTTTTAATAATTTCTTCGGTATCCTGTGTATCTAAACAAATAGGAAATGCATTAACGCCACCGAATTCTTTAAAAAGGACACATTTTCCTTCCATCACAGGCATAGCTGCGTGTGCACCAATATTACCAAGACCAAGAACGGCACTACCATCACTAACTACTGCAACAGTATTTGCTTTAATTGTGTAACGATAAGCAGCTTCTGAATCATTTGCAATTACTTTACAAGGTTCTGCAACTCCAGGAGTATAGGCAAGTGCTAAATCTTCTCTTGATTTTACCTGACACTTTGAAGTTGTTTCCAATTTCCCGTTCCATTCTTCGTGCAATTTTAGTGCTTTTTCGTTAAGCGTCATATAATAACCATGCCTTTCCGTTGCTTGCAAACTTTGGGTAGCAAGCACAATATTTGAACAGTGAGTAGTTAGGCAAATCACTGTACGAAAAAACTTTGTTTTTTCACACTACTTTCTTCAAACTTTGTGATTTAATTCCTTGGAATGATAGAAAGTTTGCCCTCTTATCTGAGGGCTATACTTTCATAATAATAACACTTAGTACATGGTAAATCAAGTTGAAAGCTTTCGAATAAAATTAGTGCAATTTTGTTAAATTTTGTGTTAGTTTAAGGTTGTTGTAAAAAATACTTTTCTTTTTTAGCAAATAGTGTATAATGAAGCTATCATAAGAAATGTCTCTAGGACACATCATTTTTTCTATATCATTTCTCAACCAATCCTAAGATAGATTAGTTTAATTAAAGGAGCAGAATGAATGAGTAATTTGTATGAAACAAAGTCACTTTCTGAATTGCGTGATATTGCGAAAGAAAAGGGTTTGAAAAGTATTAGCGCATTACGTAAGCAGGAACTGATAGATGCTTTGAATGCATTGGAGAAAGGACAAGGATCAGTTGCCTCCATAAATAAAAGTACGGATGATAAACCTATAAAGCTTGGAACAGAAGAAGTTAAATTGGCAACAGAGGATACAAAGCAGAGTGTAGAGAATCGTGGTATGGAATCTTCTCATATGCAAGGAAATCGAAATAACGTGATACGCAGGCTACCAGAGCAGAATCGTCAACATGAATTGGTAAAAGCACCTGATCAATCTAAGGGAAATGATAATAGCCGAATGAGTGAGAGCTATCGCAGTAATGAAGGTCGGAACATGGATAATCGTTTAGAGAACAGAAACAACGATAATAAAAATAACGATAATAGAAATAATGAAAATCGTAATAATGAAAATAGAAACTATGAAAATAGTAGAAATTATGAAAATAGAAGTAATGAAAATAGAAACAATGAAAATAGAAACAATGAAAATAGAAACAATGAAAATAGAAGCAATGAGATGCTAAGAAATTATGATAATAACCGCCGTACGATGGATAATCGCAGACCAATGGATAACCGCAGATTAAATGAAAATCGCGGATATAATGAATCGGATCGTGTAGTCAGAATAAATCCAACAGGGGATATTTCAGGTAATCAAGCTACTGAGTTAGGCTATAATACAACTTCCTCATCGGATCGTTTTCTTTCACAAGCAAATCAACAGGAAGAAAAATTGCCAATTGATATGGAACAATTGGATTCTGGTGAAACAAAAGAAGGAATTTTAGAGGTATTATCCGATGGATACGGATTTATTCGTTGTGATAATTTTTTACCTGGGGAAAATGATGTTTATGTTTCTCCGGCACAGATTAGAAGATTTAATTTAAAAACTGGTGATATCATTGTAGGAAATACTAGAATACGTAATCAAAACGAAAAGTTCAGCGCTCTTCTTTATATCAAGCTTATTAATGGATTACATCCTTCTGAAGCAGTAAAACGGAAGAAATTCGAAGATTTAACACCGATCTTCCCAAATGAAAGAATTCATCTTGAAACGCCTGGCTGTCAGGTAGCTATGCGAATGGTAGACTTAATTTCACCAATTGGTAAGGGACAAAGAGGTATGATTGTATCCCAGCCAAAAACAGGTAAGACTACCTTGTTAAAACAAGTTGCTAAGGCTATTACAAGAAACCATCCTGAGATGCATTTAATCATTTTATTAATTGATGAGCGACCAGAAGAAGTTACCGATATTAAAGAGTCTATAGAAGGTGGTAATGTAGAAGTAATTTACTCCACTTTTGATGAATTACCAGAGAATCATAAGCGAGTTTCAGAGATGGTTATAGAACGTGCTAAGCGTCTGGTAGAGCATAAAAAAGATGTTGTTATCTTATTAGATAGTATCACAAGACTTGCAAGAGCCTATAACTTAACGGTACAAGCTAGTGGACGTACCTTATCCGGTGGTCTTGACCCTGCAGCACTTCACATGCCGAAAAAGTTTTTCGGAGCAGCAAGAAATATGAGAGAGGGCGGAAGCCTCACTATTTTGGCAACAGCGTTAGTTGAAACCGGTAGCCGTATGGATGATGTTGTATTTGAGGAATTTAAGGGAACCGGTAATATGGAACTTGTATTGGATCGTAATTTATCAGAGAAACGAATCTTCCCAGCAATTGACCTTCCAAAGTCTAGTACACGTCGTGATGATTTATTACTAAATTCCGCTGAGGTGGAAGCAAATTATCTTATGAGGAAGGCGTTAAACGGTCTTAAATCAGAAGATGCAGTAGAACGAATTATTCAAATGTTTGTTAATACAAAAAACAATGCAGAATTTGTCGAAATGATTAAGAAAACAAAGATATAAGTAAAGCTGTTTTAAGATATTTTTAAAGTTTGTCCAGTAGACAATAAAATATACAATAGGTATTGCAATCTTAGTAGGCGTATGCTATAATAAGAAAGCTGTTTATTTGAATGAACAAGTTTCCTCTTTGTTGAAGAGGAACTATCATAGGAATCGGATATAGAGAGGTGAAAATAATGCAAGAAGCTATTCAACCAAAGTACTATCAGGCAAAGGTTACATGTAACTGCGGTAATGAGTTCGTAACTGGATCTACTAAGCCAGAGATCCACGTGGAAGTTTGTTCAAAGTGCCATTCTTTCTACACAGGCCAGCAGAAAGCTGCTGCTGCTCGTGGTGCAATTGACAAGTTCAACCGTAAGTACGGTTTAAACAACTAGTTTTTGAGATAATATTGCATAAAATCAGGTTGAGGTTGTATAATCTCAACCTATTTTTAAATTGTAAATATATGGAATGCCAAACATAGGTAAAAGCATGGCAGGAAAGAGGGATGTAGATGAAATCATCAGGTATTGGTGGTCAGGCAGTTTTAGAAGGCGTTATGATGAAAAATAAAGAGCAATACGCCGTAGCTGTTCGTAAACCCGATAATGAAATCGCTGTTGAAATTAAGGAATACCAAGGCATCGGAAACGGAAATAAGATAATCAAGGCTCCAATTATCAGAGGGGTTATTGCGTTTGCAGACTCCATGGTTCTTGGCGTTAGAGCGTTAACATATTCTGCCTCTTTTTATGAGGAAGAAGAGGAAATAAAAAAAGACTCTAAGAAAAAGGATGGGGTTCTTTCTTTCTTAGTTGTGCTACTCTCCATCTGTATTGCTATAGGATTATTCGTAGCACTTCCAATGTTTTTATCTGATCTATTCTCTAAAGTTATTACATCTTCTATTGTTCTTGGGTTTATTGAAGGTATTATTCGTGTATTATTATTAGTAGGATATATCGTTTCAATTTCATTTATGAAGGACATTAACCGCACCTTTATGTATCACGGTGCTGAACATAAAACAATTAACTGCATCGAACGCGGTTATGATTTAACAGTATCAAACGTTAGAAAACAGTCTAGAAAACATAAAAGATGTGGAACCAGCTTTCTCTTATTTGTAGCATTTATTAGTATTATTGTATTTTTATTTATACGAGTAGATCAAATCTGGCTGCGAGTTGTTCTGAGAGTATTATTAGTCCCAGTCGTTGCTGGAATCTCCTATGAATTAATACGATATGCTGGAAGTCATGATAATGTCTTAGTTACAATTATTAGTGCACCTGGAATGTTAATGCAGCGTCTTACCACAAAAGAACCAGACGATAAAATGATTGAAGTAGCAATTGCGTCGGTGGATGCAGTATTTGATTGGCAGGGATATCTTGAAGGAATCAAGGGAAAAAGTGCTAAGAGAAAACATTCCAATAAAAAAGGAAAAAATCAGAGTAAATCAAATCAAAAGATAAAAGAGGATACTGAGGAAATCGAGGAAATTGAGGATATCGAGGCAGAAGTATTTGCAGCAAACCTAGAAGAAGATTTAAATATTAATACGAAACAGGAAACAAATAAGGTAGAGAAGAAATCAAAGCAAACTACTACAAATTCCACTAAAATAAATTCAAAAAATAACCAGAACAAAGCTCATCAAGCAGTGAAGGATGAGAATAAAGAAGAAATCAAAACTAAGGAAAACAATAAGGTTAGTCAGGGTAGCAAGAGTACTCAAAACAGCAAGAATACTCAAAGTGGTGAGAATGCTCAAAGCAGTAAGAATGCTCAAGGTGGCAAGAATACTCAAAGCGGCGAAAATACTCAAAGCGGCAAGAATACTCAAGAGAGTAAGAATACTCAAAACGATACCTTAACTAGTAACGTTGATTCTTCAGAGGAATTTAAAAATTTGGATAAACTGTTATATGAAATGCCAGAAGTTGCAGTAGAAGAAAAGCAAAACAAGTTAAAAGAGCGTGCACGCAATCAAGAGCAAGTGGTGTTAAGTTCTACAGAGATTGCAGCTTCTCTAGAATCTACTGAGGAAGAAGATGACGAAATTTTACGTGCACTTGATAAGTATTTTTCCAGTGGGAAAGATGCGTAGTAATTAGGATAGATAATTTAAGGAATGATAATGTCGAAAATAACTTATGAAAGTGCCTTGAGGGAGGGATGTACCCTCCTTCAGGCTTCAAGCATCCAAGATGCAGAATTAGATGCCTGGTATTTACTTGAGCATGTGACCGGGCTTAGACGAATTGACTATATGATTCGGGCTAAAGAAGATATGTCGATAGAAGTGTATGAACGCTATCAGCAACTTCTTAAAAAGAGAGCCTTGCATATTCCGCTACAGTATCTTACTGGGAGTCAGGAATTTATGGGGCTTTCTTTTCGCGTCAATGAATCTGTATTAATACCGAGACAGGACACGGAAAGATTAGTAGAAGAAGTCTTAAAAGTTAGTAAGGATAAGGATGTTTTAGAACTGTGTACTGGTTCTGGGTGCATTATTATTAGTCTTGCAAAGCTTGGAAATATAAAAAATGCGGTAGCGGTTGACATCTCTAGTGATGCAATTAAAGTGGCAAAAGAAAATGCAAAGGATAACGAGGTTTTGGTTACTTATCTTTTGAGCGATATGTTCTCTAATGTTTCTGGAACATACGATGTGATTGTTTCAAATCCACCTTATATCGAGTCTGAGGTCATAGAAGGGTTAATGCCGGAAGTAAAAGATCATGAACCAAGAATTGCTCTTGATGGTGATGCAGACGGATTAAAGTTCTATCGGATATTAGCAAAAGAATCTGGTAGATTTTTAAATAAAAATGGTAGACTTTATTTGGAAATTGGCTGTAATCAAGCAGCTTTTATAGGTGAATTATTAAGTCAGAATGGATTTGCCCAAATTAAAGTGGTGAAAGATTATGCTGGTTTGGACCGTGTGGTAAGCGCAGTATATGAGGGGTGAAATGAAGTAAAAGGAGTAAAAAGACGTTTATGAGAAATATTAGGTGTATAGAGATGGTTTTTCTCTAGCTACGTAAACTATATAACAAAGATTTCACTTGAAATACTATGTGTATTAATAGTGTAAAATAAGGAGCATCTCGCCCTTCTTGTGTAAAGCATGTAATGGGTGTTAGCATGAGAAAGATACATTAATAAGACTAGGAAAGATGATGATCTGGTGGTTATGTTAGGCATAAGGTTTTGTAAGACATAAGGTTTTATAAGACATAAAGTTATGCAAGACATAAAGCTATGTAAGGTATAAAATTATACAATGCATAACTGGCCAGTGTTAATAAAAAGCATAAAGTGCTAGAATAGAGGTTAACATGTTTGATAAATTAGAAGATCTATTAATTCGATTTCAGGAAATCCAGAATGAATTAAATGAACCAACCGTAACGAATGACCAAGCAAGATTTCGTAAATTGATGAAAGAGCAAAATGACTTAGGTGAAATCGTAGACAAATACCTTGAGTATAAGCAAACTAAGAAAAATATTGAAGAAAGCTTGGAACTATTAGATGAAGAAAGCGATGAAGAGATGCGTGAGCTTGCAAAGGAAGAATTATCAACCAGCAAAGCAAATCTAGTAGTGATTGAAGAACAGCTTAAGATTTTATTACTTCCAAAGGATCCAAATGATTCAAAGAACGTTATTGTTGAAATTAGAGGTGGCGCAGGTGGAGATGAAGCAGCTTTATTTGCAGCTGAACTTTTCCGTATGTATTCTAAATATGCTGAAACAATGCGTTGGAAAATCGATATGATGAACTTAAATGAAAATGGTATCGGTGGTTTTAAGGAAGTAATCTTCATGATCAATGGCCAAGGAGCTTACTCTAAACTTAAGTACGAAAGTGGAGTACACCGTGTACAAAGAATTCCAGTAACAGAATCTGGCGGAAGAATTCATACTTCAACAGTAACCGTTGCAATTATGCCAGAGGCAGAAGAAGTCGATGTTGAGCTTAATATGAATGATTGTCGATTTGATGTATTCCGTTCTTCTGGTAATGGTGGTCAGTGCGTTAATACGACTGACTCTGCAGTACGATTAACCCATATGCCAACCGGCATCGTAATATCCTGCCAGGATGAGAAATCCCAGTTAAAGAATCGTGATAAGGCATTAAAGGTATTACGCGCAAGATTATACGAATTGGAACTTGAAAAAGCTCATGATGCAGAAGCTGCTGCAAGAAAGAGTCAGGTAGGAACAGGAGACCGTTCTGAGAAGATTCGTACGTATAATTTCCCACAGGGACGTTGTACAGATCATAGAATTAAGCTTACCAGCCATCGTTTGGATGACATTATGAATGGTGACTTGCAAGAAGTAATTGATAGCTTAACTGCAGCAGATCAAGCAGCTAAACTTTCCAATATGCAGGATGAATATTAATATTTAAAAGAGGTTAAGTTTAAAAAGAAATCTCACTCTTGAAAACATGCCCCAAAGGCATCTTAGAAATTCTCTTCACACTTCACACTTACCATAAACAAGGAAAAGTTCGCAAAACGTGCTTTTCCTTGTTTATAGTAATATGATATTGGCAGGCAGTTGTCGTGTGCATAGAGTGTAAATTGTAATAGGAGACAGCTATGTTTCAGAAGAAAAGAAGGTTTTCAACAACAAGAATGATTGCAACTGGTTTCTTAGCAGGGATTATGCTAGGAGCTTTGTTGCTTTCTTTACCGATTGCCACGAAGGCTGGAATTGTTACTCCGCTTGAAGATTCGTTCTTCACAGCGACGACATCCATCTGTGTGACTGGACTGACAACTGTAACAACAGGGGAACATTGGAGTTTCTTTGGACAGTTAGTAATCCTGTTGTTAATACAGTTTGGAGGATTGGGAGTTGTAACCTTCACAACAACAATATTCTTACTTCTAGGTAAGAGAGTAAAATTATCAGATCGCTTGGTAATTCAAAATGCATATAACATTGATACCTTATCAGGTCTCGTAAAGTTAACGAAGAAAATAATTAAGTTTACCCTTATTGTTGAGGGAATAGGAGCTTTTTGTTATTTATTTCAGTTTGTCCCAGAGTTTGGTGTTGTAGATGGGGTATGGTATTCCATCTTTCACGCAGTATCAGCATTTTGTAATGCTGGTATTGATTTAGTTGGTGGTAATAGCTTTATACCATATCGTGATAATCTATGGATTAATCTGGTTACAATGGGCTTAATTGTTCTTGGTGGTATCGGTTTCCCGGTATGGTGGGATGTATTTCACATTTCAAAACAAGCAGTGAAGAAAGATATTAAGGTTCGCTCCATGTTTCGAAGATTAACCTTGCATTCTAAAATTGCCATTACTGTTACAGTAGTTATGATAGTGCTCGGGGCAGTTTTAACCTTTATTCTTGAATTTAACAATCCAGCAACCATTGGAGAATTATCGATAGGAAAGAAAATGCTTAGTTCGCTGTTTCAGTCGGTAACGACCAGAACTGCGGGGTTTGCGACAATTCCACAGCAAAATTTTAAAGATGCGACAAGTATTGTATACTTAGTATGGATGTTTATAGGCGGATCACCTTCTGGTACGGCCGGTGGTATAAAGACAGTAACAGTTGCAGTGATTTTACTATCAACAATATCGATTGTTCGTGGTAAAAAGGATATTGAAATCTTCCAAAGAAGAATATCAGATCAATATTTAAAGAAAGGTCTTGCAGTTGTAATGGTTAGCTTCCTAGTGTTAATGGTAACTACCATTTCATTAAGTGCAATCCAGAATAGTAGCTTTTTAGATACGCTTTATGAGACAACCTCAGCCATTGGTACAGTTGGTCTTACCAGAAATATGACAGGTAGTCTGATGACTGCTGGTAAAATTATCGTTATGATAACAATGTATTTAGGACGTATTGGTCCGATTACGATGGCACTGGCGATTAATGCAGGGAAACATCAAGGAGAAAAATCCTTACCAGAAGGTAAAATCCTGGTAGGATAGTGTGAAATGGGCGTTAGTGAGGTTTTATTAGGAGGCAGTTATGGCAAGAAAAGAATTTGTAGTTTTTGGATTAGGCCGTTTTGGTAAAAGCGTAGCAACCACGCTTGCAGAAGGTGGATGTGAAGTAATGGTTGTAGACAACGATGAAGATAAAATACATGAAATTGCGGATTATGTTACTTATGCGGTACGAGCTGATGTAACAGAAGCCGAATCATTAGAAAGCCTTGGTCTGAGAAATTTTGATGGTGCAGTTATAGCGATTGGTGAGAATTTAGAGGCAAGTGTTATGGTAACAATACTTGTAAAAGAGTTAGGAGTACCTTACGTTCTTGCGAAGGCACAAAATGAGCTACATGCGAAAGTGCTAAAGAAGGTTGGAGCTGATATGGTGGTATTTCCAGAGAAAGAAACTGGAATCCGTATCGCAAACAATTTGATGATGGGAAATTTCTTTGATGCAATTGAATTGTCTTCTACATCTAGCATGATGGAGCTTGACATCTTACAAGAATGGATAGGACATTCTTTACGAGAGTTAAATTTACGCGCTAAAAATAAAATTAATGTAATTGGGATCAAAAGAGATGACCAGCTTAATATCAATCCAGATGCAGATATGCCACTGGAAAGAAATGATGTATTAGTTATCATCGGTAAAAATGAGATATTAAATAAGTTAGCGAATCAGTAAAAATGGTAACTTACTATCTATTCTAGTACGCAAAATTGCTATTGTATAAAAATAAGCGAAAGCAGTGAAGAAATGAGGAATATATGATTACTAGTTCATCGAATAGTCAAATCAAAAACTTAATAAAACTTCAAAAACAAAGCAAGGTTAGGAATGAACTGAAGGTATTTGTCTGTGAAGGCAAGAAGATGTTTGAAGAAGTTGCAAGCCAACAGCGGAATCAAATCAAGAAGGTTTACCTAGCAGAAAGCTATTATCATCAATATACGAAACAAAATCCAGAATACTTAAAAGGGTTGGATTTTGAAGTATTATCTGATCAAGTTATGAAGGAAGCATCTGAAACGATAACACCTCAAGGAATATTAGCGATTGTTAAGCAGCCAATTTATACCCTAAAAGATATGACTTCCGGTGATTCCATCCGATTGCTTCTACTTGAAGATATCAGAGATCCAGGAAATTTGGGTACGATGGTAAGAACAGCAGAAGGTGTTGGAATGACTGGTATTGTACTTAGTAAAGATAGTGTTGATATGTTTAACCCAAAGGTAATCCGTTCTACCATGGGAGCTATATTTCGGGTGCCTTTCTTCTATGCTGAAGATTTTTATGCATGCCTAAATCAAATCAAAAATGAGGAAATAGCGATATATGCAGCTCATTTGCAAGGTGCGGTATGGTATGATAAAGTTTCTTATCAAGGGAAGTCCGCTATTCTAATTGGAAATGAAGCGAATGGGCTAAGTGATAAAGCAACTTCACTTTCTACACAGAGAATTAAGATACCGATGGAAGGCAATGTTGAATCCCTAAATGCAGCAATCGCAGCGGCTGTGTTAATGTATGAGTCTTATCGTCAGATTCGAAACCATTAGGTGGATTAGATAAAGGAATTTTATAACGGATTTTTTTGCTTAAAGTGCATTCGATAGTTTTCATTATTTTAACATTAGTTATAACTATTTTAATTCACATCAGTAAGGTGGGGCATTTACTCTTTAGATATGCAATTATCTATGAGAATGCTCTTTTTTGTTGCGAATAAGTAGCGTTTTGTCACCGTAGCTGACATCCGAATTATGAGGAACATAGAATGGCAATGTATTTCTTCCCTAGTAAAAATCTATTTTTTATTATAAAACATGGGCAGATTGTCTTAGATTTATGTATCTTTCTCTTATATTTTGTACATGGAAAAATAGAGTAGTCACGTTTTGTCAAATGGTGACTAGCGGTTTGACTTTTCAAAGCGGGATTTCTTCGTTATAATGAATGTAAAATTATGGAAAGGACAAACCACCATGAAGTTCATCGAGAGTTTTTACGATAATTATACGTTCTTGTACATCATGGGCGGGATATGTTGCATTGGAGTACTGATGAAATGCTGCCTGCTGTATGGGTACGCAAGATTAATTCGCGCCTCGGAATCGATGGCCACGACAAATACAAATTGGATGAAAAACATGAAGATGCGATTTGAAACCTCATACCAACTAAAAATCGGTGTGAATAACGTGGATATTTTTGTGGACAAGCATGTGAATAGAAGTAAATTCTGTGGAATATTGTTATCCACATGGGAGAATTTAAGTGGACAGACTATTACTTTATGCCTTGCAATAGGTACGTTTGCAGGTATTTCAGGACTTGTCTATAATTGTGGAACAGGACGCGTTTTATTCACATTCTTTGTTGGCGCTTGGACAGCTATTATTGTGAATATTGTGGATAACGTTGTGAATATCCCTGCTCATAGGCAATTATTAAGGCTGAATTTAAAAGATTATTTCGAAAATTACCTAAAGACTCGTATGGAACAGGAGCATTTAAATGCTGAAATCCGAAAGCAAACGAGACGAGAATATCTCTATGAGATAACGAACAGTGTCGCATCTCAAACAGCTGCTACCTTACAAGATCCCGAACTAGCAAAACGTTTAGAGGACGCTAAGAGAGAGGTGGAAGAGGCATTACTAGTGACGCCAGTAAAAGTAGTAAATCCAAGGCCAGTAGTGGTAAAACAAGCCCTTTCCAAAAGTGCTCCATTAAAAGTTGAAAAAGAGTTTGAGAATAAAATTGATAAGAAAGAGGATAAAATTGATAAGAAAGAGCAAAAAAATCAATTGAAACTCTTAAAAACAATGGAAATGGAAAGAGAAAAGGAACTTAGAGAAGAGAAAAAAAGATTAGAAGCTTTATCAAAAGAATCCACCAAGGAAAAGAAAAAAGAGGACAAAAAGATTGCCAAACTTGATAAGAAAAATGAAAAATTAGCCTTAAAAGAATCCTTCAAGCAAGAAAAATTTCAGAAAAAAGAAGAACTAGAACAAGCAAAGTTGCAGGCTTTCCATGAAGAAAGGCAAGAAAAACTTGCTAAAAAAGAAGAAAAGAAACAAGTGAAACAAGGCAAAAAGCAATCTAAGATAGATGCAAGTATCGCTAAAAAAGAGCAAAAAGAAAAAGAAAAGGATTTGGAAAAACAGGCTCTGATGGCAAAGCAACAAGAAAGGGAAGAAAAAAAACAAGCAATTTTAGAAAGAAAGGCTACGATAAAGCAAGAAAAAATAGATAAAAAAGAAGAAAATCGTCTTGCAAAATTAAAGGCAAAAGAGGATGCTAAAATTTCAAAGTATGTTCATAAGCAACAAAAGCTTCAAGAAAAAATAGCAAAAGCTTCTAACCCTAATGTGAACATGATGGAAAAAGAAGAGAAATCGAATGGTTCAAAAGTTTCTCAAAAAGCATATATGGAAAAGATGAGATTAAAAGAAGAGAAGCAAAGAAGTCAAGTTCGTTTGGAAGAAGAAAGAAGAATAAAAGCCCTTAATAGTGAAAAAAATGCAAATCTTCCAGAAACTAATCTTTATGAAGCTGCTCAGGACATTATTGATGAACTTGTGAAGCAAAAGAAAGAGGATAGCATTAATCTTAAACAAGCTATGGAAAATGAGAGTGAAATGAAACAAGAAGCTAATGAATGTTTAGCAACAAGTAAGGAAGATGATGAATTAATAGAGGAAGTATTAAGAGAGTTTTTCATGTAAGTAAAAATTAGTATTTGCGAAAATTTACGAAAACCTTGAAAACATTAAATAGGAATGGTAGAATAGTCATGTTTATAATAGAGCATTTGTAGAGAATAGATTTCCTGTGATAAGGAAATCCTGTAAGATATGAATGCTTTATTGATATCATTTTATAAATTTGTAGTTGATACTTTAAATACATAAGTAAGGAGTGTAAATTGGTATGGCGAAAGTAAACTTTGACTATTCTATTGCAAAACAGTTTTTTAGTAAAGAAGAATTAAGTTACATGAAAGGGGCAGCAGAAGCTGCAAAACAGATTTTATTAGAGAAGACAGGTGCGGGTAACGATTTCTTAGGCTGGATTGATCTTCCTGTAGATTATGATAAAGAGGAATTTGAGAGAATTATTACATCTGCGAAAAAGATTCAATCCGATTCTGAAGTATTGCTTGTAATTGGTATTGGTGGTTCTTACCTTGGTGCTAGAGCTGCAATTGAATTTTTACGCCATAGTTTTTATAATTCTGTGTCGAAGGAAGTTCGTAAAACACCAGAAATTTATTATGTCGGAAACAATATTAGCAGCACATACTTATCTCATTTAATTGAAGTAATTGGTGATCGCGATTTCTCTGTCAATATCATCAGTAAGTCAGGTACTACTACAGAGCCAGCGATAGCATTCCGTATCTTTAAGAAGCTCCTGATTCAAAAATATGGAAAAGTTGAAGCAGCAAAGAGAATTTATGCAACTACTGATAAATCAAAAGGTGCATTAAAGAATCTTGCGACCGAGGAAGGTTATGAAAGTTTCGTTGTACCAGATGATGTTGGAGGTCGTTTCTCTGTGTTAACAGCGGTTGGTTTATTGCCAATTGCAGTATCAGGTGCTGATATCAAGCAACTCATGGATGGTGCTGCTAGCATGAGAGAACGTTGCTTAAATAATAAATTTGAAGAAAATGATTCCCTTCTCTATGCTAGTATTCGAAACATCTTATTAAGAAAAGGAAAGAATATTGAAATCCTTGCTAATTACGAACCAGCACTCCATTATGTTGGGGAGTGGTGGAAGCAGTTATATGGTGAAAGTGAAGGTAAAGACAAGAAAGGTATCTTCCCTGCAAGTGTTGACTTAACTACGGATTTACATTCCATGGGACAGTTTATCCAAGATGGACAAAGAACCATGTTTGAGACTGTTATAAATCTAGAAAAATCCACCTGCGAAGTTATTCTTGAGGAAGAAGATGTTGATTTGGATGGATTAAATTACTTAGCAGGTAAGAGCGTTGATTTCATTAATAAGAGTGCAATGAAGGGAACCTTATTAGCTCATACAGATGGTGATGTACCTAATCTTATTGTCAATATTGCAGAACAATCTGAGTTTTGCTTAGGTGAATTATTCTACTTCTTTGAATTTGCTTGTGGAGTAAGTGGATATATCCTAGGAGTAAATCCATTTGATCAACCAGGTGTTGAAAGTTATAAAAAGAATATGTTTGCTTTACTTGGTAAGCCAGGTTTTGAGGAGCTAAGTAAGAAATTACAAGAGAGATTACAGTAAGAGAATGATGATTCATGAAAGGGTAAAGTTTGCGAAGTGTACTTTACTTGTATAAGAATCTCTGTTTTAATAAATTAGTTTATATTAAAGTTTTGAGAGGCTGTTTCGTGTAACGGCCTCTTTCTTTATCGCATTGGAAGGTTCGCAAAGTGTGCATATTGTATTAATATAATGATTATATTATACGGGATAGTTCATGTAGTATAATGATATTACGTGTGAAAATAAGTGACATTGGTTAATACTAAGCAACAAATGGTGTTTACTTTACAATATTAATTGATTACATTGTAATTATAAGAAATAGTACATAAACAAGAAAGGATATGTAGATGGAAGGATTCGATTTTTCAAAAGAATATGGAATCGTGCTGGAAGGTGGAGGTGCCAAGGGAGCTTACCAAATTGGAGTTTGGAAAGCAATGAGAGAACTAGGCATCAAAATTAAAGGAATCAGCGGAGTATCCGTAGGTGCTTTAAATGGAGCTCTCATCTGCATGGGAGATTTTGATAAGGCAATAAAGCTTTGGGAGAGCATAACTTATGACAGAGTTATGGAAGTTGATAATGAACAGATGGAACATCTGATAAAACGTGAGTTAAAGCAGTTGAAATTGGTGGATTTAACTAAGACAGGGATGAGGGTTCTTGCTTCTCGAGGTTTTAAAGTTGCGCCATTAAAAAGCATGATTGAAGAGGTTGTCGATGAAAATAAAATTCGTGAATCTAATATTGAATTTTATTTAGGAACATTTTGCATTAGTGACATGAAGCAATTAGAGATCTGCGCTGCAGAAGCTGAACCAGAAAAATTAAAAGACTATCTTTTAGCAAGTGCATATTTCCCTGCATTTAAAAATGAAAAGCTTCATGGACTTAGTTATGTAGATGGCGGAGTTATGAATAATGTGCCAATCGATACTCTGATTAAAAATGGATATAAAGACATCATTGTTGTTCGTATCTATGGGATTGGTGTAGAGAAACGTGTGAAGATACCGGAAGATGTTAGGGTAACAACAGTTGCACCGAGGGTGGATCTAGGTAGTATTTTGGAGTTTGATGGGAAAAAGACGCAGCGGAATATAACCATTGGCTATTTTGATGCGATGAGAGTATTCAAATTCTTAAAGGGAAAGATATATTATGTAGATGCAATGCTTAATGAAAGAGATTGTTTAGAGCTATTTTTAGAATGTCATCCAAGCGTTACAATGGCCTATCACGAATATTATAAACTCGATTACTCCAATGAAGCTCTTTATACCAGAGATATGTTAGAGACGATTCTACCTCTTATTGCGGAGGAACTAAAATTAGCGAAAGATTGGAGCTATTTTGATTTATATCTCGCCCTACTCGAACTTTGCGCTAAATATATGCATGTCCAAAAGTATTATATTTATACAGAACAAGAATTAGTTAACAAGATAAAAATAAAATATGAACTTCGAAAGAAGAGGCATGATTCTAAAGAAATACCACCATTTGTACAGCTTGCTCTAGGATTCATAACCATACAATAGTAATATACAGAAGAGGATAATTATTGATAAAATGATAATAATTATTTAATTAATTCTTGACTTTTCCAATCTATCACATATAATGTATAAATAAGAATTTTAAACGTATAATTATACAACCTATTACGGTAGAATTGGAGGAAATATGAATTTAAAAGGACGTTCTTTTCTTACATTAAAGGATTTTACACCAGAAGAAATTACGTATTTATTAGAATTGGCAGCAACACTAAAGGAAAAAAAGAAACAAGGAATTACCGGTAATAGTCTAAAGGGGAAAAACATAGCGTTAATTTTTGAGAAACCATCTACCCGTACCAGATGCGCATTTACGATTGGATGTATTGATGAAGGTGGTCATCCTGAATATCTCGGAAAAGATGATATTCAACTGGGGCATAAGGAGAGTGTGGAAGATACTGCTAGGGTGTTAGGGCGTATGTTTGATGGAATTGAGTATCGAGGATTTTCTCAAGAAACCGTTGAAAAGTTAGCGAAATATAGCAAAGTTCCAGTATGGAACGGATTAACGGATGAATATCATCCCACGCAAATCTTAGCAGATTTCTTAACATTAAAAGAACAATTTAAAACATTAAAAGGGCTTAAACTAGTGTTTGTCGGGGATGGAAGAAATAACATGGCAAATAGTTTAATGATTGGTTCCAGTAAGATGGGGATCCATTTTACAATCTTAGCACCTAAGAGTTTATGGCCAAAGGATGAATTGGTATCATTATGCTTAAGTTATGCTAAAGATTCAGGTAGTAAGATTACAATCACAGAGGATTTAGAGGCTGTTTCTGGTGCAGATGCAATCTACACAGATGTATGGTGTTCGATGGGAGAAGAAGATAAGGCGGCAGAACGTGTCGCATTATTAAAACCATATCAAGTAAATGAAGAATTAATAAAAAAGTCAGGGAAAGAAAGTACGGTTTTCTTACACTGTTTACCCGCTGTAAAAGGAAATGAGGTTACAGAAGAAGTATTCGAAAAGTTTGCAGATGTCGTATTTGATGAATCAGAAAACCGTATGCATACGATTAAAGCAGTTATGGTTGCAACTCTCGGAGAAGAGTAAATTGTGAAAGTCAAGATTTTTCACAATTTACTGATCAGGCGTGAAAATACCATGCATAAGAACTTTTAAATCTCACACTGAAGAATGACTCTGGAGAGCTATTTTTCTCATGGATTAATATGTTAATGGTATATTAAAAATATTAGTTTTTCATAGACTAACTCTAATGAAATATTAATTTGAATTTCTCTCACTAAGAAGGTATGATAGATACATACAAAGCAATAGGGTGCGAGAAAGACTTGTTGCTATACGACGCAAAATGAGTGCATAAGCATCATGAGCGATACTATAAATAAAACAGATTTATAGTAGGAGGGTTAAAAAAAATGAAAGGAGAGTTGGTTTATGAAAAAAAATCATTCCAGTTACATCTGGGGCGGACTACTCGTGTTATTTGGAGTATTATTAGCAGCGAGAGCAGTAGATATCTTTACTTTTGATATCTTTTTTGATGGATGGTGGACCTTATTCTTAATCATACCATGTTTTATTAGTTTATTTAATCATGGTGGTGATAAAACTGCTAATTTGATTGGTTTATCAATTGGTATCTTCATGTTATTGTCTGCACAAGGATTTATTACGTGGAGAATGTTTGGACCATTATGTTTTGCAGCAATTCTAGTTTTTATTGGATTAAATATGATCATGCCAAAGAAGCATAGAGATCAAGACTATTCCAGTCAAAATTATAAGACCTATCAAGGTAGTGGTAGTACTGATCAGACATACGATAGAACTTATACGTATGAACAGAACTTTGATGGTACTGAGAACGGACAGCAGTCTGGTAATTATGGATCCACACAGAATACAGGTGGTTCAAACGATGCAAACAGTGGGTATCAAAATACTTACCAGGGTGCCAGGCAAAGCGGACAATTCGCATGCACCGCGGTCTTAAGCGGTAGGGAATTACGTTTTGATAATGAAGTATTCCAAGGGGCTATGTTATCTGCTTTATTGGGTGGAATTGAACTAGACTTAAGAAATGCTATTATCAGAGAGAACGTTGTGATTGAATGCAAAACGATTCTCGGTGGAATAGATATCTACGTTCCAAGCTATGTTAGAGTTGTAGTTAACTGTAATCCAATTCTTGGCGGTGTAGATAACAAGACAATTACACCATTAGGAGCGAATGAACAAACTATTACAATCTATTTGAATGCAACTTGTGTTTTAGGCGGTATCGATGTAAAATAGTACATGATAACACTAAAATGATACAGGGCTGTTGAATACACAGATTCCAAGTGTGATTCAGCAGCCCTGTTTTTGGTAAAATAGCGACTTAGTTGCTAATGGGTTGCGAGTAAGGTAGCGAATTGTCAGCGTAGCTGACATTCGATTACGAGTATCCTTTGACTAGAATAAAATAATATATTTAAATTGGAAAGCATTGATAGGAAGGTAGGTACAAGAATGGAAAATGTCATCTTATGTGTTAGTAGTTCTTATGACAGGAAGTACTATTTAGACGACAAATTTGCTGGACTTCCCGAGCAAATTAAAGACGAGCTTAAAATTATGTGTGTTTTATATACAGAGGATGTTGGTGGTATTCTAACCTTAGAATTTGAAGAAGATGGGACACTAACATTTCAAGTAACCAACGATGAACGTGATTTTTTATTCGATGAGATTGGAAGCGTATTAAAAGTTAAGCAGCTTCAACATACCAAGAGAGAATTATTAGAATCGCTTGAGACGTATTATAAAGTTTTCTTTTTACATGAGGAAATATAATTAGTATAACAAAAAAGTATAGAATGTAAGTTACGATTGAACCGAAAAAAGGAGGATAACTACATGTTACTCGTTATAGATGTTGGTAATACCAATATAACTTTAGGAGTATTTGATGAGGATAAGATTGTAGGTACGTACCGAATTACAACAACTATCCCACGTACTTCGGATGAGTTTGGCCTTTTATTTTGTGATTTATTACATGTAAAAGGGATTGAAAGAACAAGTATTGATTCTGTAATCATAGCATCTGTTGTTCCTGCTATCATGTATTCTTTAACAAGTGCGATTATCAAATACCTTGGCATAACGCCACTGATAGTTGGAGCAGGAACCAAAACGGGAATTAAAGTACTAACCGCAAATGCGAAAGAAGTAGGGGCGGACCGAATCGTGGATCTTGTCGCTGCCTATGAGGAATATGGTGGACCTGTATTTGTCATCGATTTTGGAACAGCAACTACGTATGATCTTGTAACCGAAGATGGAAAGTTCACTGCAGGTATCACAAGCCCAGGAATTCGTATTAGTGCGAATGCCTTATGGAATGATACAGCGAAGCTTCCGGAAATTGAAATTCTAAAACCAGACTCCATCTTAGCAAAAGACACGGTAAGCAGTATGCAGGCTGGACTTGTCTACGGTAATATCGGTGCAACAGAATATATTATTAAAAAAGTAAAAGAAGAATCTAAGTTAGGGAGCCTAAAAGTTGTTGCAACGGGCGGTCTTGGTAAAATAATTGCAGATGCTACCGATATGATAGATATCTACGATCCAAATTTGACCTTAAAGGGATTGCGATATATTTACCAGAAGAATAGATAGAATGTTAAACATATTAGAAAGAGGATAAAATGAGTTTTACCATAGGAAATGTAAATATAAACGGTAATTTGGTACTAGGGCCAATGGCAGGTGTTACAGACCTGCCGTTTCGTCTCTTATGTAAAGAGCAAGGGGCTGACTTGATTTATACAGAAATGGTCAGCGCGAAAGGGATTTATTATAACAATAAAAATACAGAGGTACTTCTTGAAGTAGAAGAGAAGGAGCGTCCTGTTGCTTTACAATTATTTGGAGAAGATCCCTATATTATGAGTGAAATGGCAAAAAGGATTGAACATCGTAATTTTGACTTTCTCGATATTAATATGGGATGTCCAGTTCCGAAAGTAGTAAATAACGGAGAAGGATCTGCACTTATGCTAAAGCCTGAAAGAATTGGTGAGATCGTAAGTGCAATAAGTAAAGCAATTAAAAAGCCTGTTACAGTAAAAATAAGAAAAGGTTTCACGAAAGACAATATTAATGCAGTTGAGGTTGCAAAGGTAATTGAACAAAGTGGTGGAGCTGCAATCGCGGTTCATGGAAGAACTAGAGAGCAATATTACAGCGGCGAAGCTGACTGGGATATCATAAAAGCAGTAAAAGAAGCGGTTTCCATACCTGTTATAGGCAATGGTGATGTACAAACGCCAGAGGATGTAAAAAGAATGATGTCCTATACCGGTTGTGATGCTGTCATGATTGCACGTGGTGTTCGTGGGAATCCTTGGTTTTTCTCGCAAGCAAAACATTATCTTAATACAGGCGAGATTTTAGCAAAACCTAGTGTTCCTGAAGTAATTGAAATGATATTACGTCATGGTAGATTAGCGATTGAAGTTAAGGGTGAATTTACTGCAATGCATGAGATGAGAAAGCATGTAGCTTGGTACACCATGGGATATCCAAAGTCTGCGAAGTTAAGAAACCAAGTCAATGAGATCGAGACATATGAAGACTTGATAGTCCTTATGAAGAAGTATGAAGAAATGCTTGATCTCTAAGATAGTCATTAATATACGCATAAAACGTTATCGTCGTAATATCTATTAACCAACGATAGATAATGCGATACGACTTTTCGAACAAAATAATCTAGTAACGAATATATATGTAGTTGTATAGTAATAAAATAATATTAGATTTCATTTTGTAATACTAGTACAATGACTGAAAGCATTAAAATAGTGACAAACACAAGTAGAAATGTCTGGTACACATTGTCATTATTCACAAAACGCCATAATAAGAGCAGAAAATAGTTGCTTTTTTGCATATAATGTTATAATATACTTAACAAAAATACAAATGTACGCCCTATGAAAACATTTGTGTGTATTATGGTGATTATAGGATTGGAGGAGGAAGTTTATGAGCAAGTTAAGAGTTGGAATTTTAGGTGCTACCGGTATGGTTGGTCAGAGATTTATTTCATTACTTGAGAACCATCCTTGGTTTGAGGTTACGACTTTAGCAGCAAGTCCAAGAAGTGCAGGAAAAACATATGAAGAAGCAGTGGGAAATCGCTGGAAGATGGTAACACCAATGCCTGAAGCTATGAAATCCTTAATTGTAAAGAATGTTAATGAAGTAGAGGCTGTTGCTTCCGAGGTTGACTTTGTCTTCAGTGCTGTAGATATGACAAAGGATGAGATTAAAGCAATTGAAGAAGCTTATGCGAAAACCGAAACACCTGTAGTATCCAACAACAGTGCTCATCGTTGGACTCCTGATGTACCTATGGTAATTCCAGAAGTTAACCCGGAACATTTTGAGGTTATTGCTAGTCAGAGAAAACGTCTTGGAACAAAACGTGGCTTTATTGCGGTAAAACCGAATTGTTCCATTCAAAGCTATACACCTGCCTTAAACGCATTAAAAGAATATGGCCCTAAGGTAGTTGTTGCAACCACATATCAGGCAATCTCCGGAGCGGGTAAGAATTTTGCAGATTGGCCTGAAATGGTAGATAATGTGATTCCATTCATCGGTGGGGAAGAAGAAAAGAGTGAGCAGGAGCCACTTCGTATCTGGGGTAAAGTTTTGGATGGTGAGATTGTCAAAGCAGATGCTCCTTTAATTACAACACAATGTATTCGTGTCCCAGTAACGGATGGTCATACTGCAGCTGTGTTTGTAAGTTTTGAGAAAAAGCCTGAGAAGGAAGAAATTATTAGGGCTTGGAATGAATATAAAGGACTTCCACAGGAATTGAACCTTCCAAGTGCACCAAAGCAATTTATCAAATATTTTGAAGAAGACAATCGCCCTCAAGCAGCACTTGATCGTGACTACGAAAATGGTATGGGAATCTGCTTGGGTCGTTTAAGAGAAGATACTGTTTATGATTATAAATTCGTTGGATTATCTCATAATACAGTTCGTGGAGCAGCAGGTGGTGCTGTATTGAATGCAGAACTATTAAAGGCTCTTGGATATATTGAGGCAAAAGAAAACTAAGATTTAAAATGCAAAGTTGGTTATAAATGAATAAGGGTGTACAGCCAAAGATGTTAAGAAGTAAGTAACTATTCTTAAATATTGGTTGTACACCCTTATGATTTTTATACCAATTCATATCTTTTAAATCTTAAAAAGTATCATCGAAGCAAAAGTCAAACTAATGATTGACTTTTTTTATATTAGGTAACTAATATAACGTTTGTTTATTTATCAAGTCCATATAGATGACGGATTGTGGCCACAGCATTTTCTGAATGTTTTGAGGTTACAATAATTCCAATCACAGGTGGGTCTTGCATATATCCTTTATACGCCTTAAACATCGGAAGATCTTCTGCGTAGATTCCGTAGACACCTACCGGACCTTGTGCTTCGGATGGCAATTCTTCATCATTTAAACGAGTACGGCAGCCGAATAATCGATCGGATAATGCACTGTAAACATCGGTTGGCAATGCATCAGTTAATGGTGTTAGTGAATTTGAAAAAGCATATTTTTCAAACTGTGACTCTGGAGCTATAAAGAGGTCAAGTTCGCCTGAAAAAGAATAGACTGATAACTTTTCTGCGGAGGCATAATCGTTATTATTTAAGTCATAAGTTGTATCTATTAAGATTTTCTGAGTTTCCGGATTAACATCAAGTAACTCATTTAGTTCATTCTCCAATAGTGTTAGTGTTTCTTCATCTAGTGGATAATTAACCATTGCGACGCTAAGCACAGTGTCAGGCTTTGGTGATAGTACCTCGTATAAGAGATAGCTAACAAATCCGATGATGATTAAGGTAGCAAGTAACTTTTTAAAGTAATATTGCTTAAAATAATCCCACTTTTCAGCAGTATTCATTTCACCTATTTTTTGACGCTCTGTCATTTTTTCGCGTTTCTTATAGATTTCAGCATTATCGTCTAAACGCGTTTCCTTAGTAGCCATAAAATACCTTCTTTCTATCTAAACTTGTACGAGAATTTCTAGAATTAGTTTAGCATACAAGGAGGTGAAAAGAAAGAAACAATTTATAAAATAAATTATAAATTACTATGAATAAAATAATGAAAAAATAGCACATATTTCTATGTGCTATTTCTTCATTATATATTAGTTTTACATACCATACATCATAGACGTTAAGTCAACTCCGATGGCATCACCAACTGTGCCAACCAATTCAAGAAGTCCCATAAATGCGTTAGACATATAATCGTTCATTTCAGTTTCTGTATCATAAACATTTGCACCAGCAGCTGGGATAACAATCTCAGCGCCTTCTGTTACCTGATAAGATGCAGTCAAAGAGAATAGGGACATACTAGCAGCTGAAACATTAAAGGTAACATCTTGTTTTTTGCCAGTTACGCCAAATGTTAGTTCAATCGATGTTCCACTAAGTTGTGGTGATGTAAGATAGAAAGAACCAGTGAAATGACCATTCTTTTCATCTACAACCTTTACATTCTCAAAATCAATTGTAAGAGATACATCGCTGTTAGCTATTGAAGAGGTGGAGTCTAATTCGTTAACAAAGAGTTTAACAAATCCTTGATAACCGTTTGATGATTTTGTATAGTTTGAGGTAAGGGACATAAGATTCTGATCATTAACTGCTACATTAAGTTCGATACCATTTTTACTTCCTTTTGCAGTTAAAAAAGAAAGTACCATATTAGATCCATCTGCTGACATGGAAATCCCACAGCCGTGTAACTCATTTTTCTTATCTACAAATATAGAAAACTCTGCAACGGTATTATTAGATGCTTCCGCAGTCTCTAGTATAGAAATAAATTCGTCAAAAGTATTTACTGAATCTGAATTAAGGAGAGCAGAATCAAGAAGATTTTTATAGCTTTCTACGTCATAAACTCTCTTCATTAATTTAACTAGAATATTTTTAGCATCCTGTTCAGAAATTTTTGCAGTTAATTTATCATAAGTAGCAGATACATCAGAAGCAACAATTTTTACATCTTTTACTACGGATACATCATTAATATCCTTTGTTAGAATTTTTGCGCTATCTGTTAATAAGCTTGTTACCTCCTTAGCATCAGGAGTCTTATAGCTTTCAATATTAAATTGTGGAAGAGATGTATCACTCTCAAGAGCTGATAAGTTAAGTGGAGTAGATAAATAGTCAGAAGATAATTCTGGAATACGGAATAATAAAGTATCAGCTGCCTTCTCAAAATAACTCTCTACATTGAAAAGTTTAGTATTATTTGCAGAAAGAGTTGCATCTACATTATGCTTATCTTCTTTATTCTTAATAACAAAGTTTCCGCCAATATTATCAAGTTTTAAGTCAGCAAAAAGGTCAGGATCCGTTTGCTTTATCATAGAAGTTAACATATTATTTACAGTAACATTAAAATCTACAGAAATGGTACTGTTCTTAAGATCGGTAGAAACTTTATTAGATAAAGTCTTTTCATAGGATTTAGCTTCGTCTAATAAATAGTTTTCAATTGCAGATTCGAAACGTTCTTTTGGTGAAGAACTACTTCTTGAAACAGCCTCAATAATGCGTGGAACTGCAAATATTGCAATCACGATACATGCAGCAATACCTGCGACTAAAGCTATGATACCAGCTGTTCTATTGTTCTTCTTAGGTTTGTTTGGTGTGTTGCCGCCTAAAAAGTTGGTTGTAGGTTCTTCTACAATATTAGTTTCTTCTGTATTTACGGTCTCAAACTCAGGTCTTTCTATGGAATTACCTGGTGTCTCATTTGTAACCTTACTTTCGTCTAAATCTGACATAATTTCTCTCCTTTTACCATATAATGCGCTAAAAAATAGCAGACAAGCCTCCCTATCGATTTCTTGCCTACTGGTGTAGATCGCTTATTCCCGAAATGGGAATATTTGAAAGACTAATGAAATTATAGAGGATACCAATAAAAATGTCAATCAAACTGGATTAAAACTTCATTAAAGAATTTATATTTTTTATGTTATTTATATGTAAGTATATTGGTATAGCAATATCAATTTAAACAAAACAGAGGAAAAACTGAAATCTATAATAATGAAGTATTATTATATTAATCTGGTAGGATTGTAGTTTGTCCTCTGTCCTTTGTTTAATTATTTCTTATAATTTGAATGTTAATTCATCATGCTTTTCTTCTGTACTAAAGACATAATCATTTCCTGGTAGAATGGCATTTAATACAATACCAGCAATTGCAGCGACTGCTAAACCAGAAAGTGTAATCTCATAAGAACCAACCATAAAGGTTAAACCATTGATTCCGGTAAAACCAAGTGCACAACCAAGAATTATAGCTGCAATGATAAGGTTACGACTCTGTGTAAAGTCTACGCGGTTCTCAACGACGTTACGAATACCAACAGATGAAATCATTCCGTATAATATTAAGGAAACGCCTCCGATGATAGCTACTGGAAGTGTGTTTATAATAGCAGAAAACTTAGGGAAAAAGGATAAGAAAACCGCAAAACAAGCAGCAATCTGCATAACCTTTGGATCGTAAACTTTAGTAAGAGCAAGTACACCAGTATTTTCACCGTAGGTTGTATTTGCTGGTCCACCAAAGATTGCAGACATACTAGTTGCAAGACCGTCACCGAGTAAAGTACGGTGAAGACCAGGGTTTGTCATATAATTCTTACCTGTAGTAGCACTAATAGCAGAGATATCTCCAATATGTTCCATCATGGTAGCTAATGAAATTGGTACGATAGAGATGATGGAGCTTACACTGAATTTAGCAAAGCCACTTAAAGGAACAGGGTTACCAATCCAATTAGCAGAGGTTACTGCGGTAAAATCAACAGCACCAGTGATAAGTGCTACGATGTAGGAAACAATGATACCTAGCATAATTGGTACAATTTTAACCATACCTTTACCATAAATATTACAAATGATGATAACAGCTAATGCAACGAATGCTAAAAGCCAGTTTTGTTGACAGTTAGCAATTGCAGTTGGAGCAAGAATTAACCCGATAGAGATAATAATTGGACCAGTAACAACAGGTGGGAAGAAACGCATGATTTTATTCACGCCAAATACTTTAATTAATGCAGCTAAAACGACATATACGAGGCCGGCAATCACAACACCACCACAAGCGTAAGGTAAGAGCTCTGTATTTGGTGTTCTTATTATCTGACCATTTACCTCTGTTTCGATAAATGGAGCAACTGCTAAATAGCCTCCGATGAATGCGAAGGAGGAGCCTAAGAATGCTGGAACCTTTCCTTTGGTTAAAATGTGAAATAATAAAGTTCCTAAACCAGCCATTAAAAGAGTTGTAGATACATTAAGACCAGTTAATAATGGTACAAGCACAGTAGCACCAAACATAGCAAAAGCATGCTGTAACCCAAGAAGTATCATTTTAGGTAAGCCAAGTGCTCTGGCATCGTAGATTCCAACAGTGCCTATGGTGTTTTGTTCTTTTGTCATTATTTTTTCCTCCATACATAATAAGATTTTGATTACTAAAAAAACTTTCTAACAAGGGTGCTTAGGACATAAAAATAAGCCTATCATTTAAAAGAAAATGAAAGACTTTAATAACGCCGACAAATCGACTTCCCTGATATAAAATTAGGTATTCTATTTTTACAATACGACAAGCTTTTCATAAATAACTCCTATCATTTATCAGTAGAAAATGTTTCCGGTATATGCACCGTAGACTATAGTATCTTATCTTATTTTTTTTGTCAACCAGAAAAAAAGAAATTTGCAAAAGAAGATTAATTATGGAAAATTTATGATATTTAGAAATAATACGTGGTATGCATTGCATATATTCTGAAAACATAGAGTTTTGAATGCTGAATATAAGGATAAGTGGGTGGAGGAATAATAAGAACAGTGGGTACTCTCTGGATTATGCACTGTGATACTCTTTAAAAATAATTAGATGAAAAATATCTAGTAGTAGAAACATATTTAATAGAGAAGAAACATAAAGAACAGTAATTTAAAAACAGTAATATAAAAAATAGGCATATCAAACAGGAATATAATACTGGAAAGTATAAATAGAACATATAGAGCGGGAACGTATATAGCTGGAACATATAAAGCTAGAAAATATAGAGCTGGAACAAATAAAGCGGGAACATATAAAGCGGGAACATATAAAGCGGAAATATATATAGCTGGAATAAATAAAACTGGAACAAATAAAACAGGAATATATAACAGGTATATATAAAACTGGAAAACATAAACGAGAAGATATTGAGCGGGAAAATATTAAATGGGACATCAGGAAGATATAGAACAAAGCACTTAGAAGAAAAAATAGAACAAGAAAAAATAGAACAAGAAGATATAGAACAAGAAGATATAGAACAAGAAGATATAGAACAAGAGATAACAAGTAATTACAATTGGAACAGGAATATAAAATAGAAAACATATAGAATCATGATAATAAAAAAACGTATTAGTAATATATAATAGTACTAAAGATTACAAAATAACTATATTTATATTTCTTTTAAGTTCCAACTTTTGCATAAAAATAGGAAAAATATTAAATAAAACAAAAGCATAACCATTGAAAGAATGAAATATTTCTTAAAATAACGAAATGGTTTCGTAGCGGAAAGCAAAGGAATACACCGTATGGACGAAAATTTCGTTAAAAATTAGTGTAGTTTTCACAAGGAAACCCTATGGTTTTTGTTGATTAATTCGATTTACTCTTATGTAATCTTGTTATATAATGTGATATGGACAGTTGTACTTACTAAAATGTTTCGTAATGACCTTTCCTTACTCGAAAAAACATTTTTACCAAGAATAATAAAGGAGAATTCGCATGAAATTTGGATTTTTTGATGATTTAAACAAAGAATACGTTATCACAACTCCTGAAACGCCGTATCCTTGGATTAACTATCTTGGATCGCAAGCGTTCTTTTCCTTGATATCAAATACTGCTGGAGGTTACAGTTTCTATAAAGATGCAAAACTACGTAGGATTACAAGATTTCGTTATAATAATGTACCATTAGATCTCGGTGGTGGTCGTTATTACTACTTGTACGATAATGGTGATTTTTGGTCTCCGGGTTTTGCCCCTGCAAAAAAGGAACTAGAATATTATGAGTGTCGTCATGGCATGGGTTATACTAAAATAACAGGAAGAAGAAATGGAATTGAAACAAAGATAACCTTCTTTGTACCATTAGACTATAATGGTGAAGTACATAAAGTGTCAATTGTTAATACAAGTAATCAAGTGAAGAATGTGAAATTGTTTTCTTTCCTCGAGTGGTGTCTGTGGAATGCACAAGAAGATTCTACAAATTTTCAACGAAATTTCTCGACAGGTGAAGTAGAAGTTAAAGGGTCTGTAATCTATCATAAGACAGAGTATAAAGAAAGACGGGATCATTATGCATTTTTCTCTGTAAATGCACCGATTAGCGGATTCGATTCTGATCGCGAGAGTTTTCTTGGTACCTATCATGGTTTTGATAACCCGCAGGTAGTTGCAAGGGGAGAATCAAATAATTCTGTAGCAGATGGTTGGTCTCCAATCGCCTCTCATTGTGTAGAAATTTCCTTACAGCCTAAGGAAAGCAAGGAACTAGTATTTATTCTTGGATATGCTGAAAATAAATTAGAAGAAAAATGGGAGTATCAAGTTGGTGAGGTAGATACCGATGGGTTATTACTATCTTCCGTAGCGCCAAATGGTACGAATGTTATTAATAAGAAGAAAGCAGAAGAGATGATAGCAAAATATGCTACAGTAAAGGCTGTTGATCAAGCGTTACTGGAGCTTAAAGATTATTGGGATAAACTGCTTTCGAAATATAATGTAAAGTCTCACGATGATAAACTAAATCGTATGGTGAATATCTGGAACCAATATCAATGTATGGTAACCTTTAATTTATCAAGAAGTGCTTCCTACTTTGAATCTGGTATTGGAAGGGGAATGGGATTTCGAGATTCCAATCAGGATTTACTTGGATTTGTTCATCAGATTCCAGATCGTGCAAGAGAGAGAATCATTGATCTTGCATCCACGCAATTACCAGACGGTGGAGCATATCATCAGTATCAACCATTAACGAAAAAAGGAAATGATGAGATTGGTGGTAATTTCAACGATGATCCATTGTGGCTTATTCTAGCAGTTACAGCTTATATAAAGGAGACAGGAGACTATGATATCTTAGAAGTGAATACTCCTTATGATAATAAGTTAGAACTTGCGAAACCATTGTCAGATCATTTAAAAAGAGCATTTAACCACGTAATAGAGAATCTTGGTCCACACGGACTACCTTTGATTGGTCGTGCAGATTGGAACGATTGTTTGAATCTAAACTGTTTTTCCATGGATCCAGGAGAATCTTTTCAAACAGTTACAAGTAAGGATGGTAAAGTAGCGGAATCTGTTATGATTGCCGGAATGTTTACTTATATTGGGGAAGAATATGCTATTCTTATGGATAAGGTAGGAAATAACGAAGAGTCTATTCGCGCCATGAAAGAAGTAGAGAATATGCGAGATGTAATTATGAAGCATGGCTATGATGGATCTTGGTTTTTACGTGCCTACGATGATTTTGGAAGAAAAATTGGTAGTGATGAGTGTGAAGAAGGAAAAATATTTATCGAATCGCAAGGCTTCTGCGTTATGGGAAAATGCGGTCTTAACGATGGGAAAGCACAAAAAGCTTTAGATTCTGTAGAAAAACGTTTGGGTACAAAATTCGGATTAGTTCTAAATAATCCAGCATTTACACGATATTATGTGGAATATGGCGAGATTTCTACCTATCCAGCTGGATATAAAGAAAATGCAGGTATCTTCTGTCATAACAATGCCTGGATTATGTGTGCGGAAGCAGTGATAGGCCGTGGGGATAAAGCCTTTGATTACTATACAAAAATTGCACCAGCGTATACAGAAGAATACTCTGAAATTCATCGTTTGGAGCCATATGTCTACGCTCAGATGGTTGCAGGTAAGGATGCCAGACGTTTTGGTGAAGCAAAAAATTCTTGGTTAACCGGAACTGCATCTTGGAATTTTGTAGCGATATCACAATATATACTTGGAATTAAACCAGAATATGATGGTTTAATGATTGACCCTGCAATCCCAACTGATTGGGAGGTATATCAAATAACACGTGAATTCCGTGGTGATAGGTATGATATTACAATAGTAAACCCATATCATGTTTCGAAAGGTGTTAAGAAACTAGTTGTTGATGCGAAAGAGGTGGAGGGTAATATCATTCCGGTATTTGGTGACGGATTAGAACATAAAGTAAAAGTCATCTTAGGTTAAAAAAATAGCTTACTAGCCTCATGAATTATTTGCAAGGCAAGTAGTTCATTGTATGATTCTCCTATCCGAAAGAGAGTGTCCGAAGGGGCACTCTCTTTCGTTAATAATAGATAATTTGTATAAAAGAACATAAATTTATTAAAAATTTTTATTGCCAAAATTAAATTTTAAGTATATGATAAAAACGCTATGATTCAACATAGCGTTCATACAGACGCATTGTCTTAATTCATGACAAGGAAAAGTTCGTTAGGCGTGCGCTTTCTTGTTTGTATAACGAATTTGGCATTGTATCATAATAATGAGAGAATATCATTTTTACTATCTATGGTTGAAAATATTTTCAACTAAGAAGTTTGTTCCATTAGATATGGTCAAACTTTAAGAATGGAGGATTTATGAAAAGAAGAAAGCAGTTATTCTTTTTAGGTCTTCTTCTGAGTTGTATGATTGCACTCTGCGCATGCAGTGGCAGTACAGAAAACAAGGGAAATGATCAAAAAGAAGCAGAAAACGGCGAGGCTTCAAAAAATGGTGGCTCTGTTATTGTAGGTATAACAAACGATTTGGATAGTCTTGACCCACACAAAGCAGTTGCGGCAGGAACTAAGGAAGTTTTGTTTAATATTTTCGAAGGCTTAGTAAAGCCTGATAAAGATGGAAATTTAGTTCCTGCTGTAGCAAGCGACTATAAGATCTCGGAGGATGGAATGACCTATACGTTTTATTTACGTGAAGGGGTAAAATTCCACAATGGTGCGCTTGTAACGGTAGATGATGTAATATATTCATTAAAACGTGCTACCGGCCTGCTTGAAACTTCCGATCCAGAAGTGAGAGTTGAGTCGGTATTTTCTTGTGTAGAATCGATAAATGCGATTACTACTGAGGATGGAAAACAGGCCGTAGAAGTCAAATTAAATCAACCTAATATTGAACTTCTATCTTATTTTACCATTAGTATAATACCTAAAGACTATACCGAGCAGGCGACTAAGCCGGTTGGTACAGGTCCATTCCGTTTTGTATCCTATTCGCCGCTGGTTAGCATTGTGATGGAGAAGAATCCTGACTATTATGTTAAAGGGGTTCCTTATCTTGATGAAGTAACGTTTAAGATATCTGCAAATACAGATGCAGCATTTATGGAATTAAGAGCTGGTACTATCGATATTTTCCAGCAATTAACCTATGAACAATCAAATCAATTAAAGGATTTGTACAACATTGAGATTGGGCATATGAACCTGGTACAGGCTTTGTTTTTAAATCACAAAGCTGCTCCATTTGATAACTTAAAAGTTCGCCAAGCGCTCAGCTATGCAATTGACAGACAGATGATTCTTGATATTGTTGCAGGTGGAAATGGTACGATTATTGGAAGTAATATGTTTCCTGGATTCGGTAAATACTACGATGAATCCTTAGCAAGTTACTACACTTATGATGTAGAAAAAGCAAAACAACTTCTTAATGAGGCAGGTTATCCGGAAGGATTTCATTTTACAATCACTGTCCCATCTAATTATCAAGCACATGTTGATACAGCACAGGTGATTGTGGAACAGTTAAAGAAGGTTGGAATTACTGCGGAAATCAAGCTAGTAGAATGGGCAAGTTGGATTTCTGATGTTTACCAAGGAAGAAACTATGAATCAACGATTATAGGACTTGATTCCAATCTTTCTCCTAGTGATATTGTAAAGCGATATGAATCTACATCAAAAAACAACTTTTTAAATTATTCAAATTCACAATTTGACAGCCTTTATCCGAAGGCTTATGCATCGGTTAAGGAAGAAGAAAAAGTAGACCTTTATCATCAGTTGCAAAGAATATTAACAGAGGATGTAGCTTCTGTTTATCTTCAAGATCCAGCTAATTTAGTAGCAGTAAACAAAAAATTAGCAGGATATCAATTCTATCCTGTTTATGTACAGGATATGTCAACAGTTTATTATAAGTAAAAGAATTACAGATTTTTTACAAGTATCTGCTAGTAAATAAAAGTACTTTTATAATAGCTCGAGATTTACTTGGGAAGGAGATGGCGCTATGAAATTTTATATAAAAAAGTTGATAACTCTCATTATTACCTTAGTCTTCGTATCTTTTATCACGTTTTTCGCCTTCCAAGTAATTCCCGGAGATAGCGCGATAGCAAAGCTTGGGATGGATGCAACAGAAGAACAGTTACAGGAGCTGCGTGAATCGATGGGATTAAACGATCCTATGTTTGTTCGTTATGGAAGATTTTTAAAAAGTACAGTTACTGGCGATTTTGGAACTTCTACTCAATATAATGTAAGCGTAGCATCCTTAGTAGCGGATCGTCTGCCAGTAACAGCTTGGCTTGCTGTTCTATCTGTTCTTTTTATGGTAGTGATTTCGTTGCCATTGGGTCTAATATGTGCAAGAAAAGAAGATGGGTTTATAGACCGATTTATAACATTTTTAAGCCAAACCTTTATGGCGGTTCCACCTTTTTTCTTGGGAATTTTAATTTCTTTATTATTTGGTATCATTTTAAAATGGTTTGTACCTGGTAGGTTTGTACCAGTATCACAGAATTTTGGTGCTTTCATAAGTTATATGGTATTTCCGGCATTAGCGGTTAGTATTCCAAAGGTAGCGATGTTAACCAAATTTCTAAAAACCTCCTTACTTAGAGAATTATCTTATGATTATGTTCGAACTGCAAGGAGCAAGGGATTAAAAAAGAAGCAGATCATGACAAAGCATGTACTTAAAAATGCCTTAATTCCTGTCATTACATTTTTTGGAATGCTGACTGCGGATGCTTTAGCTGGTAGTATTGTAGTCGAGCAAGTATTTAATCTTCCAGGAATGGGACGAATGTTAGTGTCTGCAATTGCAAATCGTGATTTTTCTGTAGTAAGTGCAGCGGTATTATATATTGCTGGAATTGTCATAATAATTAATTTTATTGTAGATATGACATATCAAAAAGTTGACCCACGTGTCAGAATTTCATGACGATAAAAAGGAGCAAAGGAAATGAGAAAACAAAAGAATCGATTTAATTTTATAGTTGGGCTTTCCTTAGTTTCGTTTGCTTTGCTCCTTGTTATCGTAGGTATTTTTTATACACCTTATGATCCGAATGAAATGAATGTGCTGGCAAAAAATCAAGCACCAAGTCTTTTCCATCTTTTTGGTACCGATTATATGGGAAGAGATGTCCTTAGTAGGGTGATGGATGGAGCTTTCACCACTTTTTTTGTTGGTATTGCTACCGTTATCATAGGTGCTACCGTCGGAAGTATTCTAGGTGCGGTTACCGGATATTTCGGCGGAGTAGTAGATGAAATTTTGATGCGAATCAATGATGCGGTGGCTTCTTTTCCTAGCATCTTATTGGCATTAGTGTTTGTTAGTATCTTTGGTACAGGTAAATACAATGTCATATTAGCATTAGGAATACTATTCATTCCAAGTTTTGCCCGTGTTGTAAGAAGTGAATTTATCATACAAAAAGAAATGGACTACGTTAAGAGCGCTAGGCTACTTGGAGCAAGCCACATTCGGATTATATTTCTACATATCTTTCCGAATACGAAAGCAATCTTACGTTCTGCCATTACCATAGGTTTTAATAATGCCATACTAGCGGAAGCAGGAATGAGTTATTTAAGTTTAGGTGTCAGGCCTCCGGATGCTAGTCTTGGGCGTATGCTTTCTGAGTCTCAGACCTATTTGTTTGGAGCACCATGGATGGCATTGGCGCCAGGATTAATGATTGTAATCACTGTACTTGGATTTAGTTTATTAAATGAGGGAGTTTAGTTTGAAAGAACAAAGTTCTTTCAAACACGAAATTGTGCTGTCACTCAAATTCGCAGAATTGCAACAGAATGGAGATAAGTATGAATAGTAAAACAGATCTCTTATTAGTACAAGATCTTAGCATCAGTTTTGGTGAAAAGAAGAAAAAAGAAGTAGTCCATAACATTACTTTCTCCATAAACAAAGGGGAAATTCTAGGCGTTGTGGGAGAATCCGGTTCTGGTAAAAGTGTAACAGCTCACTCAGTCCTTCGCTTATTAGCGGAAGGTGGTAAAATATCAAACGGTTCTATCTGGTTTGATGGGGTAGATTTAACCAAACTACCAGAAGAAGAGATGGTGAAGATTCGAGGGGATGAGATATCAATGGTATTTCAAGAACCGATGACTTCGTTAAATCCGGTATTAACGGTTGGAGTGCAGATAGAGGAGATGCTACTTCTTCACACAAAGAAGTCAAGTGAGGAGCGAAAAGCTTCTGTCTATGAGATGATGGATGAAGTGGGTTTACAAAATCCAGAATCTCTTTATTCGAAATATCCTCATCAGTTGTCTGGTGGTATGAGACAGCGTATTATGATAGCCATGGCAATGATTTGTAAACCTAGATTATTAATTGCAGATGAACCTACGACTGCACTTGATGTTACAATACAAGCCAAGATATTAGAATTATTAAAGGAGCTAAATCGTAAGCACGGAACAACGATACTATTTATATCTCATGATTTAACGGTAGTTAGGAACCTATGTGATAGACTGCTTGTAATGTATGACGGACGGATCGTGGAATCTGGGATAAGCGGAGAACTATTTCAAAATCCGAAAGAGGAGTACACAAAAAAACTACTTGCCGCTGCAGAAATCGTACATGACTCTTCCTTGGCGATGGATTCAAAGGATTCGTCAGTAACGAATCGAATCTTAGAGGTGAAAGATCTCAAGGTTTATTATACGGAAAATGCTAAAAAGTTATTTCAAAAGAAGCAACGGAAAGAAGTTGTGAAGGGAATTTCACTGGAGGTAATGCAAGGAGAAAGCGTTGGAATTGTCGGGGAAAGTGGCTGTGGAAAATCTACCTTAGCAAAAGCTATAACGAACTTAGTCAATGATATGGAGGGACGGATTATTCTTCGGGAAGAAAAACCTCAGATGGTATTTCAAGATCCTTACGGCAGTTTAAATCCTTGCAAACGGATTGGCTGGCTATTGGAAGAACCTCTAAAATTACAAAAAGTATTATCAAAACAAGAAAGAGAACAACGTGTGGAGGAAATCCTACAAAAAGTAAATCTTCCGATCGAGTATAAAAACCGATATCCGAGAGACTTAAGTGGTGGACAACGCCAGCGCGTTGCAATCGCACGAGCAATGATCTTGCATCCGAAATTTGTAGTGCTAGATGAGCCAGTATCCGCTCTTGATGTAACCGTACAGGCTCAAGTCCTTACCTTGTTAAAAAATCTGAAACAGGAATTCCAACTCTCTTATTTATTTATCTCTCATGATATGGGAGTGATACATTCCATGTGTGATCGGGTATGTGTGATGTATCAGGGAGAAATTGTGGAAAGTGGAAAAACCGAAGAGGTCTTTCAAAATCCAACACATGAATATACCAAGAAATTACTTTCTTCTGTACCGAAATAGAACCGATAAAAGGCGCTCTTCATAACTTCTACACATTAAGTTGCTATAATTAAGGATAGGAGGACTTATATGTAATTAAGACATAGAAGTCTAAACTATACTTGATATTATTAGAAAGGATGAAATATATGAATTGTCATGATAATAATAATAATAGCAACAATGGTAAAAAGAATGAAAAAGGACATAAAAGGCATTTATCCCATATTTTTATGATGCTTATATGCTGTGGAGCACCAATAATACTACTTATGCTCATTCCGCTTCTAAAAAGAGTTGGAATAGGAGCTGGAGCAAACGGAATATTATCTTTACTTGCTTCACTGGCATGCCCTTTAATGATGATGGTAATGATACCAATGATGATGAAGGGTCTTAAAAATAAAGAGGATAATCATAATTCTATCAGCAGTGCTTCAACTGAACAGATGGAAATCGGGCAGATGAAAGAATAAGAGTGTACTAAATAGAGGCAATATAGTCAAATGATATTTACTGCATGCTCCTCAATGGTATAGGTTAAATGTAAATAACCTATACCATAGAAGGAGCATTTTCATGACTAAATAAGCCGGCACAATGTAGTAAAAAACATTACATAAGTACTTCAAAATAGACAATTAGATAAAAGATGCTATATTTAATTTTTTTTCATAATATTTTCACATTTTTATGCTAACTTAAGTAAAAGCGGAAGGATATCCCAATAATGAATAATAATGGGATGCCTATCTGTTTAATACTGACTAGAAGCGAGGAGCGTTAAATGTTTAATACGATACGAAAAAAACTTATTGCGGGGTTTTCTTTAATATTGATTATTATAATAGCTAGCACTGTATATAACATGTACATATACAATAATAGCAGGACACATATCATATCAATCAGAGAAAATGCTGTTACAAGCTATAAGTACGCAAGTGAAATGAAAAACAATGTTATTCAGGTAGGGCAGTTTTTAACTGATGTGAGTGCATCAAAAGATACGGCTCAATTAAAAGAAGCTGAAGAACAGTATAATAGCTATAAAAGTAATTCTGAGGAGCTTGCTAGTTTAAATCCTGAGTATACAGATCAGCTGAATGCATTAAATATTGAGGTTGATAAGTTTTATACTATCGGCAAAGAAATGGCAGATACTTATGTTAAAAGTGGTCATGAAGTTGGAAATATAATGATGGTTGATTTTGACAAAGCAGCCGACAAGATATATGCTGAAGTTGATGAAATTCAGAAGAAAAGTGAAGCTGCCATGGACGATAGCTTAATGACTATTCAAATGCATATGGATATGAACCAAAATATATCTACTGTTTTAGCGATAATAACTATAATTATAGCACTCTTAACAGCAATACTGCTTGCTGGAAGTATTACCAAGCCTATAAATAATCTACTTGAGATATTTAAGGATCTTGAGAGAGGTCAAGGTGATCTAACAAGCAGAATTAATATAAAATCAAAAGATGAACTTTCTAGGTTGGCACGTTCCTTTAATACATTTATGGACAGTCTAGAGAGCATGATGATAAATATAAAGAAGAATTCTGTTAGAGTATCACAAGGCTCTGAACTATTGAGTGAAGGTGGCATGCAGACTTCTTCTGGTGTTGTTACGATTAATACTCATATGGAAAAAATGGTGAAGGACACGCAAATAATAAACACTTCAATCAACCAGATTACGGATAGCATATATGAGATGACACAGGCTTCTCAGGATTCGGCTAATGATGCGCAGCGAATTAGTGTAGAGGTTGATAGGGTAAATATGCTTGCCCAAGAGAGTGGAAAGTTAGCACTGGATACAAAACTTGAAATGGAGAATACTGAGAAAATCTCGTCCTACACAATTGACATAGCTGAAAAGCTAGGAAATGAAGCTGAGGAAATAGGGAAAATAATAGGAACAATAAAATCAATCACTGACCAAACAAATATGCTAGCATTAAATGCGGCGATAGAAGCTGCGAGAGCAGGAGAGCACGGCAGAGGATTTAGTGTCGTAGCGGAGGAGATTCGAAATCTTGCAGAAAGCAATAGCCAATCAGCCAAAACAATTGAGGATATCGTTAAAAATATTCAGGATATGATTCAGAAGACAATGGCAGCAACTATGGATGTTGGTGGAGATATAAAAAGAAGTTCTACTATGGTTGAAAATGTATATACACAGCTTAATCATATTATTGATGGAGTAAAAAATATAAATAACAGAATTCAAAATATTGCAGCAATCACAGAAGAGCAGAGCGCTTCAACCGAGGAGCTTTCAGCAACGATGGAATCTATCAATGATAGTAATACTGCAATTACATCAGCTATGCAGGAAGTGGCAGCTAGTATATCTACTCAAACAGACACAATTACAGGCTTAAGTACAACGGCTTCAGATCTGAACGAGTCTGCAAAACAGTTAAATGAACTGGTAAGTAAATTTAAATTTAGGGAGAGCTAAATCTTATAAGAATTCAAATGCTTAAGGGAACTCGTGAGAGTTCCCTTAATTCCTATATTCTGTAGGAAGTCCTAGGTTTGTATATTTAGGATAAGTAATTGAAATACCTTGACAAACATAACTTTTAGAAGTAAAATGAAAACCATTTTCAAATTATAATTATTGCTATATTTGATTCTATTCATTATTAGCGTAAGATGTAATATGTGGATATAGATAAAAAATTATATTTGAAACAAACAGTAGGTGGTGAATTTATGAACACAGGTAAAAAATATAATACAAAGCAGAAAGAAAGTATTTTGGAATGTATTAAAAAAAATTCAGAAGAATACATAACAATCCAAAAGATTTATGATGATCTTATTAAAAAAGGTCAAAAGGTTGGCTTGACTACAATATACCGCAATTTAGATAAGCTGGAAGCTGATAAAGAAATTGTAGCAATTAATATTGAGGGTTATAACGGAACTTGTTATAAATATCTTTCTGATAAGAAGGATAACATTCTGTTTTATATTAAATGTGAGGAATGTGGGAACCTCATTCATATAAAATGTCCGGAACTTTCAAGTTTATATGTGCATCTTCAAGAAGAACATCACATTCAAATTAATCCGGTAAAAACGATGTTTTACGGAAGATGTGAATCATGTCTAATTGGCTATTGTGGAGATAAGAGCTAAATTAAGTATAGATTTTAAAACTTGTGTAGTTAAGAAATGTATATTCATCGGGATGATTTCATAGTAATGTTTTTATGTAATAATCCGCCATAAGTATATGAGCAAGAATAGGAGGATGATAATGAAGTACAATCAAAAGTGTATTAAATATGTTACAATCCTGCTTGCTTTCTGTATTTTATTTGTAATGTTGCATTTAACTATATTTAGCGCAAACCGCACATACCATTATTGTCCTGGTGTGGATTGTTCCGTTTGTCAAGAGTTACAAGTCGTTGATAATATCGTAAAACAATTCAGCGCTGCCATTACCACCGCTGCTCTTGGAATTTCTTTGGTAGTATTTTATAAGGTGTCAAATACTACTTCTTCTTGCCTGATTCTTGGGCGTACTCTCATAATGGATAAGGTTCGGATGGACAATTGAATCATGTTTTCATAACGATTGGTTTTAACACCATTCCTATGAATGAGACAGATATGGCTGCCTCATTTGTTTGTTTACCCCAAAATAAGAAAATATGATTTAGTTGGAGGTATTTTCAATGAAAAAATGGAATAAGGCTTGGTACTTACTGTTCTTTTTCATATTGTCAGTGGTATCTTTAACTGCATGCAATATGAAAAATAAGAAAGAAGCCAGTGGAACATTAAGTATCGTTTGTACGAGTTTTCCACAGTATGATTTTGTAAAACAAATTATCGGAGAAAATCCGGCTGGGATAGAAGTAACGTATCTATTAAAGAATGGCATAGATCTTCATAATTATCAGGCCTCTGCAGAGGACATGGTAAAGATCCGATCAAGTAACTTATTTCTTTATATAGGCGGTGAGTCAGAAAAATGGGCGAACGAAGTTGTAAAACAAGTAGAATCCACCGACTTTCATGCGCTTGCACTTATCAATGTAGTACAGGCAAAAGAAGAAGAAATCGTCGAAGGGATGGAAACCGAACATCTTGAAGGAGAAGACCATGAAGGCGAAGTTCAAGAGGGAGTAGAGCATAAGGAAGAATATGAGTATGATGAACATGTATGGCTTTCGTTAAAAAATGCTGAAGTAATCGTAAATGAAATCTGTGAAGAATTAAGTAACATAGATTCGAGTAATTCAGAGTACTACAAAAATAATGCAGCATCTTATATTCAAGAATTAAAGGAACTGGACGAACAATTTTATAATTTTACGAAAAAGACAGCAAGAGATACGATATTAGTGGCAGATAGATTTCCTTTCCGCTATTTTGTTGATGATTACAATCTTCGTTATTATGCTGCTTTTGTCGGTTGCTCGGCTGAAACGGAGGCTAGTTTTGAGACCATAGCATTTTTAGCAAAAAAGGTTGAAGAATTAGGTCTACCAGTTGTACTAATTATTGATGGCTCTGATGGTTCGATTGCAAAGACAGTGATTGAAAATTCAAAGCAGGAGAATGCTTCTGTAAGAACGCTAAATTCGATGCAGTCTGTTTCCATGGAGAATATAGCATCAGGAGCTTCTTATTTGAGCATTATGAAGGAGAATCTTCAAATTTTAAAGGAGGCTCTAGATTAATATGGCATTAATTTCGTGTAGTGATACAGTTCTAGCTTATGATGAGAAAGTTGTTGTATCAAATCTTAACTTTCATGTAAGGGAAGGAGAGTATCTTTGTATTGTAGGGGAAAATGGATCTGGGAAATCAACTCTGATTAAGACAATCCTAGGTCTTAAGACGGTATCCTCCGGAACAATAACCTATGGTGATGGAATAAGAGCAAATGAAATAGGATATCTTCCACAGCAAACAGAGATACAGAAGGACTTTCCGGCATTAGTAAAAGAGGTTGTGTTATCAGGGGGTCTTAATGGTTGTGGATTAAGACCATTTTACAATAAATATGAAAAAAGTAAGGCTCGTCGAAATATGGAGTTGTTAAATATTGAGAACTTGGAAAACAAATGTTACAGAGAGCTATCGGGAGGACAAAAGCAAAGAGTATTATTAGCCCGTGCATTATGTGCCAGCAAAAAGTTACTGCTCTTGGACGAACCTGTAACAGGGCTTGATCCCAATGCCACAAAGGATATGTATGATTTGATTGAGAAACTAAACAAAGAAAATCATGTTACAGTATTAATGGTATCTCATGATATTAGTGCTGCTGTAAAGTATGCAACTCATATTCTTCATATCGGAAATACTCCTTTATTTTATGGAAGTAAAGGGGAGTATTTAGAATCAGAGATCGGAAGGATTTATACTGGAAAGGCAGGGACATTATTATGATGGAAAAACTAGTGTACTATTTTGAATTCCCCTTTGTGAGATATGCGCTTTTGGTTGGGGTATTAATATCACTTTGTACTTCTTTACTGGGGGTTCCGCTGGTATTAAAGAGATATTCTATGATTGGAGATGGGCTGTCCCATGTAGCATTTGGAGCGACTGCAATTGCTGCAATATTTCATATCACAACGAATGTTTACATTACTTTGCCAATCACAGTGATTTGCGCAGTCTTATTAATACGAAACGGAGAAAACAAAAGAATTAAGGGTGATGCATCGATAGCTATGTTGTCGGTGGGAGCGCTTGCAATAGGATATCTTTTCTTGAATATATTCTCTACATCAACAAATTTGTCAGGAGATGTTTGCAGTACCTTGTTTGGTTCGACTTCTATTCTAACATTATCAAAGACAGATGTTGTTTTATCGATGGTACTGTCAGTCGTTGTTTTATTGGTATTTACTATATTTTATAATAAAATCTTTGTAATTACATTTGATGAAAGTTTTTCTAAGGCGACCGGAGTAAAAACTGGTGTTTACAACCTAATGTTAGCAATTATAACCGCCATCGTTATTGTTCTTGCGATGAATCTTGTTGGTGCATTGTTGATATCAGCATTAATTATTTTTCCGGCAACTTCTTCGATGAAGGTATTTAAAAGTTTTCGTACTGTTATCCTAAGTTCTGCAATCATTGCAGTATTATGTGCAACTCTTGGGATACTTACTTCGATTCTCTTAGGAACACCAGTAGGATCAACAATTGTAGCAGCCAATATTATAGTTTTTGTGTGTATAGAGATTATGACACGATCTTTTAAAATTATTAAAGGATAATGGTGTATATGTGCTTAAGCGCGCAGAAAGGAGCTTGGATGAAAAGATCGTTAATTATAACTTTGGTAGCTTTGATGTGCCTGACTTTTAGCGGATGCGGAAACGGCAACTCGAAAGTTTTTGATGTATTAGATGAGAATACTAGGGATAAAGGACCTCAGAATAATTCAGATAGTAAAGAGAAAGAAGAGAGCCAACAAGCTGAGGAAGGAGCACAAGTCCCTGAGGGGAATTATGGTAGTATGATTGATTTAGCGGAAGAGTATCTTAATAATGAGAGCTTCCCAGAAGAAAATTCTGATGTCACCTCTGATCTTGAATTTGATACTGACAAGAAAGACCTTAGCGTTGATGTAGACTTGACTCAGATGAGCAGTATTATGATATATTCGGAAGTATATAATATGATGACAAACCCAGAGGCTTATATCGGGAAAACAATTAAGATTCGTGGTCCATATTATACTTCTTATTGGGAAGATACGGGGAAGTATTATCATTTTGTAATTATTAGTGATGCAACTGCCTGCTGCTCCAGCGGTCTGGAGTTTATCTGGGAGGAGAATTCCCATAAGTATCCGGATGAATATCCGGAGGATGAAACAGAAATTGAGTTAGTGGGTAGGTTTGATTCGTACGAGGAATTAGGTCAGACTTATTATTTCTTAGCCACAGATTCATTAGATTATTGATAAGCGAGATGAATTCATTGGTGGCTTATTTAATCTTATGAGATAAAGAAAGATAAGTATTTTTGTTAAAGACTAATATGGTAGAAAAGTAAGGAATGATGATGTATTTAATCATCTTCCTTACTTTTTTAGATTATATTTCATAAAAGTATTGCTATAGTTTTGATGTAGAATGATTGTGAAGCTTGTCTCCGGGAGATGCATAAGATAGTTTGAGCTTCGATAGTACATTCTTTCAGAGTGCATTTTCTGTAATATCTTTGCTACTGAGTTAGTACAATCATACCAATCGGTAAAGTAATTTTAAAAAAGGTTTGAATCTAAGTAAAGTCTGGTGTATGATGGAAATACACTTTGTTACGGAGATATAGTGAAGGAACGCATTGTTTTGTAAGCAAGACAAATGTAGCACAGAAATGAGGAGAGATATGATAGGAAAGTACATCAAGAGATATAAGTGGAGTTATCTCCTAGGAATTATAACCTTATTTGCAGTAGACCTGTTGGGGCTGCTAATACCAGAGTATACTGGTAAAATCACCGATGGCCTAAAGGACAAAACGATGGATTTTCAAGGTGTTTTATATATGATAGGTTTGATTCTGGCGGTCGGAGGCTTAATGGCCCTCGGGCGTTTTTTATGGCGTATTTTTATCTTTGGTGGAGCCAGAAAAATAGAGTATGCTCTAAGAAATGATATGTTTGAACACCTTACCACACTTTCTACTCGTTATTTTAACGAAAATAAGACTGGGGACTTTATGGCTCACTTTACCAGTGATCTTTCTGCCATTCGTATGGCGCTTGGTCCAGCAGTAGTTACAACATTTGATGCGATTATAATGACGATAATGGTAGTAGTTAAGATGGTGTTTTACGTTGACCTTCGTTTAACGTTGCTTGCCTGTATTCCAATGACCTTCATTATGATTGGTGGTATTTATTTTGGCAGTAAGGTGGAAAAAAGATTCACGAAGAAGCAAGAGGCTTTTTCAAATATGACAGATGAGGTACAGGAGAGTATTTCTGGAGTAAGAGTAGTAAAAGCATTTGTCCAAGAAGAAAAGGAAATTGTATCTTTTTCTAAGACAAATTTAAAAAATAAAAAAGCAAATCTCCAGGTTGTTAAACTTCAAGCAACCGTGTTACCACTACTTGATTTATTGATTGGTCTTTCGAGTGTTATTACACTTCTTTTTGGTGGTAAACTTGTTCTTGATGGTGTGATTACTGCTGGTAAATTTGTTGCATTTATTTCTTATATAGGAATGCTAGTATGGCCAATGATAGCAGCTGGGGAGAGTATTAACTTGCTTTCTCAGGGGTTTGCATCAATAAAACGAGTACGTACCATTTTTATGGAGCAACCTGAGATTGTAGATGGGCCTGAGTGTGATAATAAAGTTACGAAACTTCTTGGTGAGATAGCTTTAAATCATCTCACATTTTCCTATAAGGAAGGGAATACCCCTGTTCTACAAGATATCTCAGTAAAGATTCCAAAAGGTAATACGCTTGCAATACTTGGTCGTACTGGTAGCGGAAAGACTACAATAGCGAACCTATTACTTCGTTTATACGACGTAGAAGATGGAATGATAACTTTTGATAGAAATAGCATTCGTAAGATTCCGCTTCATGTTTTAAGAGAGCAGATTGCTTATGTACCACAAGATAATTTCTTATTTTCCGATACGATTCAAACCAATATTGCGTTTGGTGTACGAAAACTACGTGACATAGAAGAAGAGGAAGAGAAGATGAAGTTATTCCCTTCAAAAAAGGAACGAATGGAAGCGCACTTAGAAAGTGATTTCATGAAGACAGAGAGTAAGGCAGATGGCATCTATCAGGATTTAGATATGGTACAAGAGGCCGCTAAAACAGCATGTATTCATGATAATATCATGGACTTCCCAAAACAGTATTCAACAATGGTGGGTGAACGAGGAGTAACTGTATCCGGTGGGCAAAAACAACGAAGCTCCATCGCAAGGGCTTTAATGAAGGATGCGCCTATTTTAATCTTAGATGATGCACTTTCTGCGGTTGATACGAATACAGAAGAGCAAATTCTTCGTAATCTGAAAGAAAATCGTAAGGATAAGACAACCATTATTATCGCACATCGTATCTCAACCATTCAGAATGCAGATAACATTTTAGTGCTTGAGGAAGGAAGGGTTGCCGAATATGGCAATCACGAGAATCTGTTAGCAGAACAGGGTATCTATGCTAAACTCTATGAAAAACAGCAGTTAGAAAAACAATTAGAGAGAGAATAAGGGGAAAGAACATGAGTCGAAAAGAAATAGAATACGAAAAATCAATTCATGGAAGTGTGTTCCTCCGCTTAATGAAGTATGCAACTCCATATTTTCCTATGATGATTCTGGCATTTATTCTGGTGTTGGCATTAACAGGGCTTGAATTATTACGTCCTGCCTTGATTGGCCGAGTAGTTGATTTGTTTAAGGTGGATGGAACCTTGGATGAAATTAAGTTCATAGCTGTTATATACGGTGCTGCCTTAGTATTGAGTTTTGTATTTAACATTTTACAAACATGGATCTTACAGCTTACCGGACAAAACATCATCTATAATATACGTCAGGAGCTATTTGAGCACATTCACAAACTTTCATTACGTTTTTTTGATATCACGCCAGTAGGTAAGATTGTTACCAGAGTGACCAATGACGTAGAAGCACTGCATGAAATGTATGCGAATATTCTAGTCAAACTCTTAAAGAATATAGTAAAAATCATCGGTTTAGCCATCGTTATGCTTTTTATGAATGTACGGATTGCATTGTTTGGATTTAGCTTATTACCACTTATCATTGGTTTAACCTGGATTTTTAAAAGAACATCTAGATTAACTTATCGTATTACTAGAACGAAGATAACGGCAATCAATACCTATTTATCTGAACATTTATCTGGTATGAAGTTAATACAGATATTTGCAAGAGAAAAAGAAAAAAATGCAGAGTTTGGGCAAAAGAGCAAAGGATTATATCGTGCGAATTACCGTGAAATGATGGTATTTGCAATCTTTCGTCCATTGATGTATATCTTATCTATTATTGCCTTAGTAATTATTGTGGCTGTTGGCGGTGATAGTGTATTAAAGGGTACAGTTACTGTTGGGACCTTGATTACGTTTATTCAGTACATCTCTTTATTTTTTGAGCCAATACAGGAACTTGCAGAACAGTTTGGTACACTGCAGTCTGCCATGGCTTCCGCGGAGAAGATATTTACTATATTGGATGAACCGATAATTGTAAAGAATCCTGAGAATCCGACTTTGGTGGAAGAAATCAAAGGGCGCATCGAGTTTGAGCATGTTTGGTTTGCGTACGAAGGGGAGAACTGGATTCTCAAAGATGTTAGCTTTGTAATTGAACCTGGGCAAAGTGTAGCCTTTGTTGGTGCAACGGGTGCAGGAAAATCTTCTATTTTAAACTTAATCGGAAGATATTATGACATTCAACAAGGACGTATTCTTGTAGATGGCATAGATATCAAGGAGTTAAAAACAGAAGATTTGCGTAAGGCGATTGGACAAGTACAGCAGGATGTGTTTATCTTTACTGGCGATGTTATGAGTAATATTCGTTTGAAGAGCGACACGATAACGGAAGAGGAGGCGATTAAAGCTGCAAAGTATGTAAACGCAGATCACTTTATTGAGAACTTAAATAACACTTATTATGAAGCAGTTACGGAACGAGGAGCAACATTTTCCGCAGGTCAGCGTCAGTTGCTATCCTTTGCAAGAACGCTAGCCTATAATCCTTCGATCTTAGTTATGGACGAAGCAACCGCAAATATTGATACGGAAACAGAACAATTAATCCAAGAAGCATTAGAAAAATTAATGCAAGGAAGAACAACTATTATGGTCGCCCATCGCTTATCAACCATACAGCATGCGAATAAAATTATCGTAATGCATAAGGGAGAGCTAAGAGAAATGGGAACTCATCAAGAGTTATTAGAGAATAATGGTATTTATAAGAAATTATATGAGTTACAATTAGCAGGAGAGCATTAAAGCAAGTAAAAGTTGAAAAGGCTTTGCTTGTTTGAAGAAGAAAGAGACTTCTTTAGAGGTTTACTAGGGAAGTCTCTTTTTTATATTCATCTCAAAAACGGAATCGTATCCTTAGAAAAGGTTTTCAATGCCTGAAGGTATAGAAAAAGGATCTAAAAGTGATAATAGTATAACTATAAGTAGAAAACATATAAAGAGGTAAAATTTTATTACCTCTTTATCTAAATAGAAAGAGATAACAAAGGAGTGATGTTATGTTACAACATAGAATTTTAAACGAGGAAGAAATTAGTAAAGTTTATGAGGAGCATTTAATAAAGGATTTTCCGCCCGAAGAATTAAAGCCCTTATCATTACTACTAAGCTTAAAAAAACAAGGAATCTATTGTTGTTATGGTTTGTATGATAATGAGGAATTTGTAGCTTATGCTTTTTTTGCAAAACCTGAAACGATTGATTATTTATTGCTTGATTATCTTGCTGTCTGTAAAAATCATCGTTCCAAACAGTATGGAAGCAAATTCTTGAAATTACTACAAAAGGAATTAAAAGAATACCAAGGAATTCTATTTGAAGTTGAGAGTGGTGCTGATGCAAAGAATGAAAAAGAGAAACAGATTTGTGAACGTAGGATTGCTTTTTATCTGCGAAATGGTCTGACAAAAACCAAAATTAATGTGAAGCTCTTTGGAGTGGATATGATTTTGTTATATTTAGAAATTCAAGGAACACCAAGTGAAAAAATATTAAGCGAATCATTAAATCATATTTATGATCTCGTATTTGGAGAAGAAACACACCGTAGAGAAATTTTTTGTAAGATAGTTGAAGAGTAAAGAGGGTATTATAAAAGTAGCTTTTCTTACCAAAAGCCTTGGCGAAACGTGGGAATAAACTTAGGAAAACACTGGAATACCTTGTAATTGTAGAATTCTTCCGATATACTTAGCGTATCCTTATTGTCGACAAATTGGGATAGAATAAAGACAATCTATGAAGATGAGAACAGAAACGTTATAAGATGTTTGCAAAAATCAGCAGGCGCTTAATAACGCATGGAGGTTAGCATGAGTAAAAAACTGCTTCTTATTTCTGTGTTAGCATTGTTCTTGACTGCATGCGGCAATACGAAAGAGACTAGCAAGGAAATTTCGGATGCCCTACAATCAAAAGATGCAGAGATAATAAACAATTTGGATGAAACGAATCAACAAGTAACTAATTCACCAGAGAATCAGAACATAAACGAATCTGATAACGATAAACTAACTCAAAATCTTCCGGGTGAAAATCAGGACGTACCATCAATACAAAATCAACAAGATGGTAGCGAAGGAAATTTATCCGATAAAGTTACAACATACGATAATTCACAAACAGACAACTCTACTAATTCACGAACAGATAACCCCCAAAACAAAGATTCCTCTACGGGAAATACAGGAGATCAATCACCTTCCATAGGTAATGATTCCTCTAACAAGGACGATAACGAGGCTTCTACAGTACCTACCGGCGTACCTAAGACCCCTGAGGTGACAAGTACACCGACCAAGGCACCAGACATAGTGCCAATCCATACACCGGTACCAACTAGAACTCCTATTATTACACCAACTAGAATTCCAACCCCAACCAAAACACCACAACCTACTAAGGTACCAACGGTTACAGTAGCACCGACGAAAGTACCCGTGGCTACACCGTCACCAACGAAGGTGCCAGCTCCAACGAAGACTCCTACGGTAACCCCACCATCGAATGTGAGTGGTGCAGACAGTATTTCGGTTCGTGGGAAGACGATATCCATTGGAGATAGTAAAAGTGATGTAGTAAGTGCTTTTGGTTCACCAAACCGAACAGATGATACGGAATATAATTATGATTTTATGGTTTATAATGATAATTATAAAAAGTTTATGATGATTGCGATTGCAGATAGCAAAGTAGTTGGATGGTATACTGATTCAACAGATTTTTCCTATCAAGGACTTAGCACATCCTCCAAGGTTTCTTCCATTAATTCTGTCTTTGGAAAAAGTTCGTCACTAAGCGATACAATTTCTATTTCAGATAGTGGAAATAAAATAACCTTCTTTATGGATAGCATTGGAGATGGTACCATTGATGGTATTTCAGTATTTGATAACAGTGTGTCCAAAGGAAGTACAAGTAAAACTGTACTAAAAGCTTGGGAAAAAGAAATCCTCGACTTAACGAACTCTTTCCGAGCTCGCAATGGCTTAAGTGCCTTAAGTTGGTCAGATGCTGCGGGGACTTCAGCAAGATTACACAGTGAAGATATGGCAAAGAACAATTACTTTAATCACACTGGACTTGATGGCTCCTCACCTGGGGATCGAATGAAAGCACAAGGTATTAGTTATCGAAGCAATGGAGAGAATATTATCGGCGGATATGGTAATGCGCTGTTTTCCTCCAATGGTTGGATGAACTCTAGTGGACATAGATCAAATATGTTAAATAAAGGTTTTACGTATCTTGGAGTAGGATATGCATTAGGCGGTTCCTACGGAAATTATGCAACACAGAACTTTTATTCTAATTAATAAGTATTGAGTTAGTTTAGCGATCGATAAATTAAATAATGAGCTATTCAAGTTCTAATAATAGCAAATCTTTTTGGGGTGTCACGCGAATGATGTGGCACCCCAACTTTTATCATGGGAAGGTAAGGCCTACTAAGTGCTTTTTCTTATTGAATAGTTTTGTGTTGTAATTGACCAAAGCAGACGAGCTCCCATATAACATTGTGTTCTAATTTAACTTTAACTTAACAGGTTGCATTGTAAATGGTAAAATATATAAAAATTATGTTGTCGGAGGAGAGTATGAAGAAACAAATCGCTATTGTAACTGGAGCTAGTGGTGGAATAGGAAAAGAATTTGAGAAGGAGTTATTAAAAGAAGAGCTGGGATAGGGAAAGAGGAGGTGCCGTATGAAAATTACAGCATTGATTGAAAATATTTCGAAAGGAGGCTTATTAAATGAGCACGGGTTGTGTGTGCATATTGCATATGAAGGAAAGAACTACTTATTAGATACCGGAGCGTCTGACCTGTTTATAAAGAATGCAGAAGCTTTAAATATTAATCTAGAAGAGGTAGATGCAGGAATATTATCTCATGCGCATAGGGACCATTCTGGTGGGTATGAGGCTTTTTTTAAGTACAATCAGAAAGCCAAGGTTTATCTAAGGAAAGAATCAAGGGAACAATATTATATCAAAAAATTGTGTATTAAAAAGTACATTGGTATTCCAGATGATATCTTAATAAAATATCCGAAACGCTTTACTTATGTAACAGGGGATTACAGAATAGATAAGGGCGTATCTTTAATAGCTCATAAAACAAATGACATGGAAAAGCGCGGAAAGGCAATGAATATGTTCCGCAAGGTAGATGGTCATTTTCAGTTAGATGATTTTTCACATGAGCAGAGTCTTGTTTTTGAAGCTGAGAAAGGGCTTGTGATACTAAATAGCTGTAGTCATGGTGGAATAGAAAATATTATTAAAGAAGTAAAAGAGTCTTATCCTAATCGAGAGATACTAGCTGTAATAGGAGGATTTCATCTAATGGGGCTACTTGGTACTAGCACGATGCGTCTTAGTGAGGGTGAAGTTAGGAAGCTTGGGAAAGATCTTTTAGATTCAGGCGTAAAAAATATCTATACCTGTCATTGTACTGGTAATAAGGCATTTGCATTATTAAAAGAAGAGTTAGGGGACCGTTTGCATTATTTTCAGACTGGTGACTGTTTGGAATTTTAATAGTCTTAGAGTAATGGAAAGTTATTTTATGAAATTTGGATTCCTGTTATGAAAAAGGCAGCAGTAAAACGACAAAAAACTAAAAAATGTCATTGACAGTAACGATTTTTTGTTATATAATATAAAAGCTTTGATACAGAAAAGAAAGTATCGAGCATAGCAAGTAGAGTATCCACTCTCACCCCAAGCAATAGGCGAACGGGTTACAATTTTCTTAAGTACACAATGATAGAACTAGGTTCTAAGATAGATTGTGTCGTTTATGAGATTTGAAAGTGGATAGCGTGCTATTCACTTTTTTTGTATGTTAAGGAAAAAAATAAACCGTAACAATTGTTATAATCCTATGGAGGTGCAGAACTATTAGCGAATTAATGATTAATGAGCAAATCAGAGACAGAGAAGTTCGTCTGGTTGGAGAAGACGGAGAGCAACTTGGTGTTATGTCAGCAAAAGACGCATTGAAGATGGCGCAGGACGCAAATCTTGACTTAGTAAAGATTGCTCCGACAGCAAAGCCACCAGTATGCAAGATTGTTGATTACGGTAAATACCGCTATGAGCTTGCTAGAAAAGAAAAAGAAGCCAAGAAGAAGCAAAAAGTGACTGACGTGAAAGAAATCCGTTTAACGCCGAATATCGATGACAATGATTTGAACACAAAAGCCAATCAAGCAAGAAAGTTCATCACCAAGGGGGATAAAGTTAAGGTATCTCTACGCTTCCGTGGAAGAGAGATGGCCCACATTAACTCCAGTAAGCAAATTCTCGACAGTTTCTTCGAGAAGCTTCAAGATGTTGCAGTTGTCGAGAAACCAGCGAAAATGGAAGGCAGAAGCATATTTATGTTTTTGACTGAAAAACGATAGAACAGTAGGAACACATAGTGTAACCCTATTGTCATTATAAAATCAAAGGTTAGTGCATTATGTGCAACCTAATTTTAAGGAGGAAATATCATGCCTAAATTAAAGACAAGCAAAGCTGCAGCTAAGCGTTTTAAGGTAACCGGTACAGGTAAATTAAAGAGAATGAAAGCTGGAAAACAGCATATCTTGACTAAGAAGTCCCAAAAAACAAAGAGAAATCTTAGAAAAGCAACAATGATGGATCCAAGTAACGAAAAGAACATGAAGAAGATTTTACCATATCTCTAAGATTAGGTAACAAGGAGGGAATAGACGATGGCAAGAATTAAAGGCGGCTTAAACGCTAAGAAGAAGCATAATAAAGTATTAAAGCTTGCAAAAGGTTACAGAGGTGCCAGAAGTAAGCAGTATAGAGTAGCAAAGCAGTCCGTTATGAGAGCTTTAACTTCCGCTTTCGCAGGACGTAAAGAGAGAAAGAGACAGTTCAGACAGTTATGGATCGCTAGAATCAATGCAGCTGCAAGAATGAATGGTCTTTCTTACAGCAAATTCATGTACGGCTTAAAGTTAGCTGAAGTTTCTGTTAATAGAAAAATGTTAGCTGAACTTGCTGTAAATGATGCAGAAGGCTTCAAGGCTTTAGTTGAAGTTGCAAAATCTAAATTAGCTTAATAACACTTCGGTGATTTTATAGGTAGGAGCATTTACAAGATAACTTTAAAAGTTATGTTGTAAATGCTTCTTCTTTTTTATTATAAAATTGAGCACCTTTCTTTTTATATGGCTATTTGTCAAATATTGGGGTAGAATACACGGAATCCTGCTACATTTAGACTAAATATTTATTTATTGCAAATACCTAAAACCTTTCTTGCTTCTCAATATTCTCAATATTATTACAAAAACTAGTAATAGTATTTACATAAATTGACTTTACTACAATAAAATAGTATATTATTTCTGTAGCGTATAATAAAAAATTGAAGTGAGGAGAGTCTATGTATTGTCAACATTGTGGGAAATTCACAGAGAATGTCGATGGTGTATGTGAATCGTGCCGTGATACTCTAGAGGTAACAAAAGAGCTAGTGGAAGAATCGCGGGATTTAACGGAAAATACACAAGATTCCAAAGCAATTTTGGGAGAAAATCAAAACGGAGAAAAAACATTAGAAGGAAAGATAACTTCTAACCGAGAGTCTTTCTTAGAAACGAAAGAGTTTATTCTAGAAGAAAAAACAGATGAAAATGGCTTGGAGCAAAAGGGGGAGAAGGATGATACTGGTGGCCTTAAGAAGGAACTCCCTCCAAGATTAAAAAAGATTCAGAAGATAGGAACTGATAAGTGGAATGATTTCATTGAGAACACTGGAAAAGAGATGATTACAGTGTCGACAATAAAGGAATCGACTTTTTTTCTTGTTTTAACTTTATGTGTATCAATGCTATTATCGGTTGTTATAATGTTGATAGCTAATACAATCTTTAAGAATCAAATCAATTCAATCTGGGGGCAGATGGTAGGATCATACATGGGAAAATCACAGGGTGGTTTCCTAACCGCGTATAGGCTTTTCCGTATGTCTTATTTGCATTCCTTGAAATTAACGGCTTCGGCAATCGGCGTAAGAACAGTAATGCATATGAATGTGCATCTATTGATATTAGCCTTGATTCCATTTGTTTCAATACTGATCTCATGGAAACTATTGAGCCACCAAAAGATAAGGGCTTCTTTAAAATTTATATTCTCTGATGACACTGTTTTTAATAAAAGAAAAGTACTTCCAATAACGTTAAATGTGAGCTTTACGTTAGCTATACTTTTCTTTATCACATCGTTTATCCCGTCAAATTTGATTAAGAATGAATTATTATCATTAAAATTATCCTATGGTGCGTTTAGTTCGATAGTTGGAACGATACTGATCACGCTTTTGTTTTGTTATCTTATTACTGGTATATTAAAATTAAGAGAGGGTAAAAAATCAACAAGTAGCATTTTGTGGTGTCTACGACAGTATTATATGAAGTACAGCATTGGTGTTATAGTTGTATCTATCCTTCTTATGTTAATTGCCTTAATACGCTCCAACATGTGGAAGCAAATAGGGGCTTTTTTGCTCGCTCTACCGAATATAATCCTAATCTTAGCGAATGCATTATCCTTCGGAGGATTACAAACGATTAACTCAGGAGATGTTTATAATTTAAGAAGTTCTCTGAGCGGATTTCAAGTTGCATGTTCCGTTATTTTAGCATTAACATGGTGTATCTTTCTTTGGTATGTTCTTTATCAGATTTATCTAAAGTTAGAAAAGTCGAATGCAAAGGATTACATAAAAAATGTAGGAATCATATCTGGAATCACTCTGGTGATTCAATCGGTGTTTTATTATCTTTCAAAAGTGGAAATTTCTCTACGTGCATTGGGAGAGGCAGAGGTAGGAACTGCGATTAAGACAAATATCTTCCTTAGTTTATTTGTACTCGCTCTAATTTCCGCTGGTGCTGCAGCTTGTGCTTATTATTTCCCAAATTTACTTTATAAAAAAGGTAGTAAGGAGGAAGTGCTCTTATTAGGCTCATGGAAGCGCCTTGATATGGCGGTATTAATAGCGCTTTCAATCTTTGTATCTATTACATTTCTTAGCATGACTAAGGTTCTGAACCGCTCAGTTGAAAGCAGTTCAATTATTGGAGGAAACAATAGCTCCGTAAAAGAATCCTACTCGATGGTCCATCTGGATGAAATTAGGGTTTTTAATGGTGGAATTGTATTTCGTGATTATGATAAGATGTACACTTACCAAAAAGAAAAAGTAAAAAAAATTAACTTTGATGAGTATTTAACTTCTTATTATAGTAATACCGAATATTATTACTCTAAAACCTCAGACCGTATATTGAAAGTGAATCAAAACGATGCAATGTTAGTAGATAGTAAGGGAAAAGAGTTATACAAGCAAAAAGTTAACTTTGATCGATTACTTTCTGCCACCAAAGAGTTTGATAAATTGCTGTTTTTAGTTGATGATGAAATTACGTTATATAGTAAAAAAGAAAGCAACTTTAGTATTTTAGACGGCATTACATACTATGAATACAGCGATTTTTATTTTGATGATTCAGAAGAATATATCTATCTTGTGGGCAATTCTATTAGTCGCTACGACCTGAAGTCAAAAAAGCTTGAAGTAGTGAAGGAACAAACACCAGAATATATATTAGATTCCGAAGAAAAATTAACAGCTAAGTTGTATATATTTAAGGAAGGTAAATTAGTTCCACCGGTTGGAGATAGCAACAAAAAATATTATGTTAAGGATATGATAAGAGAGTATCAAACATACAGCGTCATCATAGAAAATGGAAAGGATAGCCCTGTTTCCCTTCCAGATATGGTTTCAGCAGAAGCTATCGATACAGAGGGCACCAAGTTTTTGGTTACCTTTACAGAGTATGGAGATTACTATTTATATGATGCGGCTAAAGCAGAATTGACGAATATCTCTACTCAGATTCGCTATCTAACATCAAACGGAAAAGTTGAGGCGTAAAGATGAAAGAATTAATTCTTTCATCCGAAGATTTGTGCTATGCACAAAGTTTCCATACTTTGAAAGGGGCTGATTATTAATATGAAAAAAATACAACTTTTTTTAGTTTCTCTATTCTGTATGCTTGTGCTTTCTGCCTGTGGTGCTGAAATCACGACAACAACGAATTTAAATAAAGACGGTTCCGGAGAGCTTATCGTAACTGCAGTAGCTTCCTCTTCGGATGAGAAGTACCTTAATGGCGGTTATGAGGCATTAAATCAATTATTATTGGAGAAGGCGCCAGAAGGATTGGAGTTATCTGTTGTTTATGATGAAACCAATTCTAATTATACATATTCTTATAAAATAGGATTTCAGGATGCAAATGATTATAACAATAAGATAGCAGCACTTTTTGGGACGCAAGGACTAGCTGAATTTTCGGATACCACCGATAATTTAACTCATACAACGAAATATCAGGATTTGACGGATAAGGCACTTTTTATTGATTGGGCTCTAAATGCAATCGATGAATCAGGAATATGCAGTTATGCTTCCTCTGAAATCTATTCTTGGGGGTACCGCTATTTAAATTACAATGGAGAAGAAGTAAATTACGGATATAAAGACCCTTCGATGAAGAAGACTACAACAGTAGGTGTTTTAAAGGTTAAGTGTTTTTCTGAGTATGATATTTATTCAGATGCCACAAAGACGATAGAAATTTATCTTAACACTTCGGATCTTGTAGGAATAGAGGAAGAAGACATACTTTCCTACTTTCGTAAATTTGATCAAGATGTTGAATACAATGCTACAGCAGGTACAATTATTTATCGATTCGATAGTTTAGAGAAAATCAATCAGTTTTTATTATCTGTAATGAATTCAGATGGAGAAACTAATATAACGGAATCACCAGTTAAGTTATCAATAACCGATTCCTCTATTTTTTCGTTCACCTTTGAATTAGAGGAATATTATAACTTGGGAAATCTCTTTAAAACATTAAGAATGGATACCGATTATATCGATGTTTATTTATCGATTCCAGAAGATCTTGCGTATGGATGGTACCATTTTACTTCCTATAAAGATGCCAGTGAAGTAGCTGATGCAAAATACAATTTTCAAGGTGCATGTTATTACGATAGTTCATTTAACAGTAGCTTTAAAGTAAATCAGTCCGTTACGGTTAAGAATATAGATGTTAAGTGTATTCTTGAAAATGATATGTCGGGAAAGCTAACTACCGAGTTTTCTTTTCTGCCAAATGGTTGTAATATTGATGAGGCCAAATGTAAGGAATTTTATAAAGACCTAGGACAGGAGTTAACTTATCGAGAGCAAGGAGACACTGTAGTTGTTGCCTTTACGAAAAATTTTCATAAAGGAGAGAGTTATATCGATAAATCCAATGTCATTCAACTAAAAGAGTCTTCCTTGTCAAACCGAAAAACTAAGATCTATACACTTGATCATGTATTTATGCTATCGGGATTAGTTCCTATGAAAGATTGTGAAGTGAATTACAAAATCATGGTTCCGGATTCCTTAAAAGTAACTTTCTTGCATTCGAATGACGATATTCTTACAGGAAAAAAGATTGAAAAGATTCAAAAAAATGGATATTATACAGAGAGCTTATCCACCTATCGAGGAACCGTATCAGTTTCGGTAGCAATAGAAAAAACGAATGTATTATATTATGTTATTGTAATTGCGATAGTTGTAGCAGCAGTGGCTGGTGTTGCAATTACTACTGTTATTATAATTAAAAATAAAAAAGGACTAAAAAGAGAAGCGGCTACTACAAGTGATACTGCGCCTACTAATGAAGTTGCACCTACTGATGAAGCTACTCCTACAAATGAAGTTGCACCTACTGATGAAGCTACTCCTACAAATGAAGTTGCACCTACTGATGAAGCTACTCCTACAAATGAAGTTGCACCTACTGATGAAGCTACTCCTACAAATGAAGTTTCACCTACTCATGAAGCTACAACTATGAATGAAACTGCAACATCGAATGAAGCTGCACCTACGAAGGAAGCGGCAGTTACGAGTGATACTGCAACTACATATGAAACTGTAATTCCTAATGAAACTGTAGCTGCGAAAGATACTGCTAATAATCCGTAAAGTGAATTTAAGGAACTACATAGAATAAATCTCATCCATATTATAAGTAAAAGATGGAAAGTTCCTTGAAAGAGAAAACAGAATAGATTTATAAAATCAGCGAGAATATCTTGATATTATATTAAGAAGCAAATATGCTTCCAATGAAATCAAGCAGTGTTCTCGCTTTTTAATGATTCTAATAGAATTCTAACTTGCAAGAAATGGGGTGCTGTAATAATATGATTACAGAAGAAGATAGTTCGTGTAGGGTGAAAGAAAATAGATTTTATGAAGTTTTTGCCTGAATAAAATAGTGAGGAGGAATGTTATGCGGTATCGGATATCGAATGTATTATGGGGCTTATTTTGGATGTCTCTTGGTGTTATAATCGCGGGTAATGTATTTCAATGGTGGGATATATCTTTATTTTTCCCTGGATGGTGGACCTTATTTTTGATAGTACCTTGTAGTATTTCAATTATTCGCAATGGATTTGGGGGATTTTCTCTCATTGGTCTTGTAGTTGGTATTATGCTACTATTAAATAGTCAAGGAATTTTCTTGGCAGATACCGTACGTAAGCTTATTGTTCCGGTTGTTTTAATTATTATTGGGCTTAATATTTTAATGCGTTCTGCATTTAATGGAAGTAGCAAAGTGAAGATTCCGATACCAAAGGAATGTAGCTATGCGGCAACTTTTAGTGGTAATACGGTACAATTTCCAAACCAACGATTTGAAGGAGCTGAACTAAACTCTATCTTCGGAGGCGTTAGACTAGATTTAAGAAGTGCGATTATTGAGGAAAATGTTTGTATTGATGCAACCTCAATCTTTGGTGGTATTGATATATTTGTACCAGAGAATGTTCGTGTTAAGGTATCTTCTAGTTCCTTCTTTGGCGGAGTAAGTAATCACCGTAGACGTATATCGGGAGAAGTTCCGACAATCTATATTAATGCAACTTGTATGTTTGGAGGTGTAGATATCCGATGAGTCCTTTTCAAAAAATTATCAAATATTTTGCTATGGGGTTTGCTGCATTTCTTATGGTAGGCATTTTAACAAGCATTGTTGCTGTAGTTTCTGGATTGGGTTCCGGAATCGATACTTATGAAATTAATAAAAATTACGTTAGTTTTACAAAGGATTTTGATAATGTTAAAAATCTTAATTTCTCTAATGGCGATAAGAAACTTACTCTAGTAAGTGGTGATACAGATAAGGTTATTGTTGAAGCAAAAAATGTACCAGATTCCCTAGAGGTAAAGGTTACCTCTGATGGTACGTTAACAATTAAGGATAGGGATAGATTCCATATTTCATGGATAATTGGGTGGTCAGGGAATTGGAATAGTGATATGGAAATCATTGTGACAGTACCTCGCGATTTTACTGTTGGTAAAGTTGAGCTTGATAGTGGGTCTGCTAACATGGAGGTTAATGATTTAACCGCTGATAATATGATTATTGATGGTGGATCTGGTAGCTTCATAGGACGTAATCTATCTGCTAAGAAGGCAAATATAAGTTTAGGCTCTGGTTCAACTAGGCTAGATTATGTGAAATTCGAAAAAGGTAAGATGGATTGTGGCTCTGGCGATGTAAAAATAGAGAATGCAATTTTTAGAGATGTAGATTTTGACGGAGGTTCAGGTTCCATCTCTTATTCTGGTCAGTTATCTGGCAAGACGTCCCTTAATTGTGGAAGTGGCAGAATATCTTTTGAATTAGAGGGAAAACGTGAAGATTATAACATTAACTCAGATAGTGGTTCTGGAGGTATTTGGATTGATGGAACGAGAGCAGATAACTATAAAGAGCGTAATAGTGATGTAAACAATGAAATAAAAATTGATGGTGGTTCTGGACGTGTTTTAATTAATTTCTATAGTGAATAACATCTATTGCAGTTGGTATGTTAATTCCTAAGGATAAGTATGAGAAGGCAAGTGGAATGGATTCTTTCAGCCGTAATTTAGTTACAGTTTCATCACCTATGTTAGCAGCTGTAATATTATCTACGTTTGGTATGGGTGGGATTATATTAATTGATCTTATTTCATTTCTTTTTGCAGTGATTGTTTTGATTTTCTTTATACCAATCAAAGAAGAAAGAGCAGTTAGCGTAAAAAAGAAAGAACCTTTTTTTGCTGGATTTCAGGAAGGAATTGATTTCCTAAAGAAACACAAAATATTATTTTATAACAGAACCATGGAAAGAAAAGAACCAAATTGTTGATAAGTAGCAAAGAAAAATTCCAAATTGTTGACAAGTAACAGAATATAAAGATAAACTAAAATATTGTTAAGGAATCTTAATGAATTTTATAACTGTCTTAAATTATTGTATAATCTAAGGGGGAAAGAGTTTCTATACTTTTCCGCATTAGGTATATTCAATTTTTTAAGACAGTTTTTTTACGTTAAGGAAAAGTTTGAAAGCGTTTTCTGGTGTCTAAACTATCCATGAGGATGCTCTAATTTGTTTTAAGGTTTTTTCACATCTTGTGAACAAATTCATACCAAGATTGCTTTTTTATGGATATCATGATAAAATACGCGTACACAGTAGCGAAAGAAGGTTTGATTTATGAGCAAATATAATTTTGATAAATGGATAGAACGAGCAGGTACCAATTGTGTCAAATATGATTTTGCAAAGGAATCGGGATATTCTGGTGAGGAGTTGTCACTTTGGGTAGCAGATATGGATTTTGAGACTGTACCAGAAATCACAGAGGCCTTAGTGGAACGTGCAAAGCATGGAATCTATGGATACACCATGCCAAAAGAAGATTATTGGAATACTGTTATCTCTTATATGGAAAAAGAACATAATTACAAAACAAAAATAGAGTGGTATGTAAATGCACCTGGAATAGTTTTCGCCATAGCGCTTGCGATACGTGCACTAACCAAAGAGGGAGATTCTGTCATAATACAGAGACCTGTATATCATCCATTTACAAGGATGGTGGAAGCAAACAACAGGAAATTAATTAATTCTCCTTTAAAAGAAGTAATGCTAAATGGTTCTATACATTATGAGATGGACTTAATAGATTTTGAAGAAAAAATTAAGCGACATAATGTAAAATTATTTATTCTATGTAATCCACATAATCCAGTAGGACGAGTATGGACGAAGGACGAATTAATTGCGATAGGTGAAATCTGCAGAAGAAATGGCGTAGTCGTTGTTTCCGATGAGATTCATTTTGATTTTGTATATCCAGGTTTTACACATACCTGTTTCGCATCGATTAGTAAAGAATTTGAGGACATGACGATTACATGTACTTCACCAACAAAAACGTTTAACTTAGCTGGGCTTCAAATCTCAAATGTTATAATTGAAAATCAAGAGATTCGTGAAAAGGTGAGCGAGGAGATTAAAAAAAGTGGATATGATGAGCCAAATATCTTTGGAATGGTTGCTTGCAAAGCCGCTTATGAGTTTGGGAAACCATGGTTAGAGGAGCTAAATGAGTATCTACTAGGAAATCTTAAATTTGTGAGAGAGTTTGTGAAGGAACATTTACCTAAGATATCTTTGATAGAGCCTGAGGGCACTTATCTTACTTGGCTTGACTTTAGGGCGTATCAATTAACAAAGGATGAGCTTGAGCAAAAGATTGTAAAAGAAGCAAAGCTAAGATTGAATGCAGGTTCGATGTTTGGAGAAGAAGGAGAAGGATTTGCAAGAGTTAACATAGCAACTCCTAGAGCGTATCTAGAAAAGGCGATGAAACAATTAGAGCAAGCTTTTGTCGATTTAAGGTAAAAACATCGAAAACAGAAGCAGATTTAACAAAACATCAATACAAACTTAATGGATAGTTCAAAATTAGGTGTTATACTATGGGTCAAAGTCCTTAGGTTAGGGGCCAGTTCGGGAGAGATTTTTTGGAATATACCTGAAAAAAGGATTGATATAAGAAGCGAGAGTAAGTAAATAACAGTTAGTAATGTATGAATAAACGGAGGTTTCAATATGAAGAAAGAGAGAGAGAAATCATTCCTATGGAATCATAAGTTAAAGTGCATCATAGCGCTTTTTACTTTCATGGTAGTATTTGCTATTACAGGGTGTAGTGATAAAAAGAATAAGCAGACCTCAGTAGATGATACACTTATTACTCCAGAGGCAAATAACAATATAACGACTACGCCACTGCCAACACCAGTAGCGATGACTCCAGCGCCTGGGATTACATTAACTCCAACTCCAGAGGTGACAGTTACACCAACGCCAACGAAGACACCACTTGGTGACATTTCAGAGGAAGAAGCTCAGAAACTTGTTTTGGCAAAACTAGATACTTCAAAGTATAGTATAGATTTGTCGGACGATCACCTAAGTATTGATGGTGAAACCTACTATGTTTATGTTGTGTCAGATTCTAATGGTATCCTAGAGCCAGCGATTATTGTTAACAAGAAGAGCAGAAATCTATATAGCTATGATGTTAATGGGAATGTAACCCCATTTACAAAGTTCCCATTAGATAACGTAGAAAGTGTAAATCAAAATGAAGATACAATAACACAAGCAGAGGCTTTGGAGCAGTTAAAGAAGGTCAAAAAGGAGAAACTTGGCTTGGTAAATACTCTATCTCATTATAATGTGGTTGCAGATACTTGGACTACCGTGGTTGCCGGAGAAGATTGCTATTGTTTCAATGTGTTTGAAGGCCGTGCAGAGAATCAATTGGTAGGTATGTATTACGTTTCTGTTTCCGGAGAGAACATTTACCGTTTCGAAGAGGAAAGTTCAGATTTTATTAAAATAAATTAATCAGGGGAGTCAAATAAACTTCCTTAGTATACGAGAACAGTTCGAGTTAGTTTTATACATGAACTGTTCTCGTTTTTTCCATACGGTTTTTTGTAAATTAATGATATACAAGTCTTAATATAATAAATGTTATACAGTTTCTTGCATAATTGATGAGGTCTTCGTAAATTAGATGATAAATAGGTTTCGTAAAATCCATGATATAGGCTTTCATAAAACTGATAATGAGGTCTTCGTAAATTAGATGAAATAGGTTATCGTAAAATCCATGATATAGGTTTTCAAAAATTGATTATGAGGTCTTCGTAAACAGATAAATATAGGCTATCGTGAAATCAGTAATATACAGATTTCCTTAAAATTGTTGATTGTTGAAAAGATTGTCACAAAATGTTATAATTGTTGGAATAATGATGTGGTAAAAAGGCATGGGGTGAAACGATGAAAGAGAAGATTGAGCAATTAGCAAAGGGTGTATTTATCTATAACTTACCTGAGGTTATCCTCTCAGAAGAATCGCTAGAACTTTATGTGGAGTGTGGGAGTATTTATCGTGGGTCCTTTACGATTCAAAATAATCAAAATACTAGGATGAAAGGTGTCTTATACTCCTCCAATCAAAACTTACATATCGAAAACGATCGGTTTATTGGCGAAGTTTCAACGATAGAATATTATTTTACAGCTGAGTATCTGGAGACTCTGACAAGCTATGAGGAGACGATTCATATTATTTCAGATTGCGGTGAATTTGTACTACCTGTTATCATACATATTACATCACCAAGTTGTGAATCTTCGGTAGGAAAGATAAAGAACTTATTTGAGTTTGCAGGGCTTGCACAGACAAATTGGGAAGAAGCAAAAGAAGTTTTTCAATCAGAGAAGTTCGGACAGGTGATTGCTTATTATGACAATCAATATCTATTACTCTACCAAGCACTTAAAAAGAGCAGTTCTGCCAGTCAGGCACTCGAAGAATTCTTAATCGCTACCCACAAAAAGGTACCAGCTTCCTATCAAGTAGATAAAACAGAACTTCAATATGAGGCAGGTTCTTATAACTTCATGGATAAGTTACTTATCAAAAAAGAGGGATGGGGACATTCTGAGGTCATTATAAAATCAGATGCTAAATTCCTTCAACCGCAAATGAATACATTACGTATGGAGAGTTTTGCAGATGGTGAGGCAGAGCTTAATTTTGTTGTACAAACGGAGGGAATGAAGGAAGGATTACATTATGGTAATATTACTATTGATGTTGCCTTACAGAGATTTGTAATAAAGGTTTCCGTTCATTGTAGAAGACAAAACGTTGTTAGGCGAATAACCTTACAAAAAGAGAAGTCTTGTTATGTAAAACTAACGAAAAACTATTTGGATTTTCGTTTGGACAGGATATCCTTATCCAAATATGTGAGTGATGCAGAGAGTATTTTACTTACTTTACTATCTGGAGAAAAAGAAAGTATTTTTTATGAGTTGTTCCACCTTCATCTTAAATTAATTTCTGGGAAAGAAGGAATGGTGACATCAACCTTTGAGGCACTGGAACAAAAGGAAGAAGAACTTAAGAAGACAGAACCAGTAGCATATGGAATTTATCTATATTTAAAAACATTAAGAAAAAAATCAAATCAGGATGCACTTAGTGTATTTCAAGAAGTAATGGAGTTATCGGAACAATATCCAAAGGAATTATTCCTATTTTGGTGTCAGCTATACTTGAATAAGTCCTATACTTCAAATCCTGCACAGAAATTAAAAGACTTGAAGGATCGATTCCAGCAAGGAATTCATAGCCCAATCTTATATTACGAAGCAGCTCTCTTACTTCGTGAAGATACCCTTTTGTTACGAGAGTTAGACTCCTTTGAATTACAGGTGATATCTTTTGCACTTAGAAATCATTTTTTAAAGAAAGAAACTGCAACTACAGTAGCATATTTGGCGAGTAAGTGTAAAGTTCCTCATAGGCATCTTCTTCGTATTTTGGATGAGATTTATGAACAATATGGATTAAAGGATGCTCTTTATGCGATCATTAGTATATTGATTCGTGGGCATAAAAGAGAGACTCGTTATCATCGCTATTATAGGCTTGGAATGGAAAAGCAATTAAGAATTACTGAACTTCCAGAGTATTATATCTATAGTATGGGGGAGGAGTATCAAGAGATACATCCTGCGGTAATATCTTATTTTACTTATGAGAATAAACTTCCGGATAGAAAAAGAGCTTTTTACTATGCTTGTTTACTGACGAAGCATAGAGAAAATATGACTATCATGGAACACCACCGTGTGGAAATGTTGCAGTTTTTAAAACGTCAGTTATTTGCTGGTGTGTTTCATCGCCATTTGACAGTTATAGCAGATGCATTACTTCCTGATACATCAGTGGATACAGAGCTTGCAGAATTAATACCTAAAATTTCGTTTGTTCATGAGGTGGTATGTGAAAATCCAAAGATTAAGAGCGTAGCCATTGTGCACAAGGAATTGCAGGAGGAATGCATTGTTCCATTAACAGAAGGACAAGCATTTATTAATCTTTATACAGAGCAAGCACAGATTTTCTTTATCGACCATAAAGAGCAACGTTATTACACATTGGCGTCTTATACCTTGAAGAAATTAACTCATTTGACACCGCTACTAGAAAACTGTTATGCAATAAATCCGGATCAGGCAGAATTAATTATATATTTATCAGAAAAAGATCAATTTTATCAAAAGTTTGATGAGTACACAATTGAGTTAAGAAAGAGAATAGTGCAGCAGTCAACCTTAACGAAGGAATATCGAAGGGAGTTTGTTCAAACCCTAATTCATTATTATTATGATAATTTTGAAGGAGAGATTTTAGAAAGCTATTTAAAAAATATTGATTTAAAGGTATTCGAACAACAAAGCCGTTATAAAATGATTGAATTTATGATACTTCGTGAAATGTATCCGTTAGCACTCCGAGCAATGGAGGAGCTAGGTTATGAGGGAGTAGAAATAAAAAGACTTCAAAGGTTATGCAATCATCTATTAGCAAGTCCTGATGAAGTATCGAGGTATCAAGAGATCTTATTACAGATTGCTTTTTATTTATTTACAAAGGGTTATTACGAGGAAGTAACTCTCTCTTATTTAGTGAAATATTTCTATGGCACAACAGCACAGATGTATGACTTATGGAAAATGGCGAAGGAGAAAAGTATTGATACTTTAGATTTAGAGGAGCGTCTACTTGGACAAATGCTGTTTGCAGAAAGTTATCTTGGAAATGCCATTCAGGTATTTTTATCTTTTTATAATAAAGGTTGCAATCGAAAGTTAACTCGTGCATTTATATCCTTCTACAGCTATAAATATCTGCTGCGAGACCGTGTTACGGAACCAGAATTGTTTGAGGTCATTCGTAAGGAGCTAAATTATGAGGAGAATGACGTAGCGCTACGAGCTTTATTAAAACACTACTCTACGAAGGAACAATTAACGGATGACGAAGTGAAATTTATTGATTATCATTTGAGTAGATTAGTTCAAAAGGGAGTAGTACTGCCATTTTTTAAAGAGTTTAAGAGAAATATGAGAATTCCACAGCATATGTACGATAAATGTTATGTGGAATATCATACAAATCCTAAAAATCGCGTTGTGATACACTACTCTTATGGATATGAGAGCGGAGAGAAAGATTTTGCCGTAGAAGAGATGCAAAATCAGTGTTATGGTATCTTCGTTAAGGAATTTATATTGTTTTATAACGAGGAACTACAATATTATATTACGGAGATTACAGAACAAGGGGAAGAAGTAACGGAAAGTAAAACGATTATTGGAACAATGGAAGAAGAGGCATCCGGAGAAGATTGTTATATTCAATTAAATCATATTATGGAGGCCAAAGAGTTAAAGGATGATGCAACGGTACTTCGACTATTAGATAATTATGTAAAGCAAAAGTTTACAATTGACACTTTATTTAAAGCAATTGATTAAAGAAAGGAGGAAACCATGGGGGAGAATAAGCAATTATTAATTGGCTTCGAAATCACGAATGAAACATCACAAATTTATTATTATCAAGCGCAGACTGGTGATGCAGTTCCGATTTTTTTAACACAAAATCAATCGAATCCATTGTTTCCTACCTGCTTAGCAGTAAAGGAATCTAACAAGGAATGGATGATTGGTGAAGAAGCAATACGTATCTCGAGCCTTGGAGGATCATTTTTAATAGAAAATTTACTAGAAAATTTGGAACATCAGGAAAGCATAACGATTTACGGGGCAATCTTTACCCCGGTAATGCTATTAACTAAATTTTTTAAAAAAGCATTCATGGTAGTAAGGCAGCAGTTCCTAAATAGTAGTATACAAGAACTAGTGATTACCGTACCTAATCTTACTCCTAACATGACAGAGATGATTTATCTTAGTTTAGAAGAATTAGGGCTTTTGAGGGATAGAGTTCATATTATAAGTCAAGTGCAAAGCTATATGTATTATGTTCTAAGCCAGAAGCCAGAGATTTGGATGCATGATGTTTCTTTGTTTACTTACGATGAGACTGGGTTGTTTTATTATAATCTTACAGTAAATAGAAGGATGCAGCCTTTTACTGTAATAGTGGATCTCATGGATTTAAGCAATGAGCTGACACATGAAATTTTTGAACAAGAACCAATAGAGCGGATTTTGTATCGTCTTGAAAAACTTATGAACCAAGTATTATATAGGCGTTTAACAAGTGCTGTGTTTGTAACTGGGAGAGGGTTCGAGGGAAACTGGGTTCGAGATGTGTTAGTTCGTTTAAGCAGTTCCCGTCGAGTATTTTTAGGGCAGAACCTGTATGCAAAGGGGGCTTGTTTAGCTGCGAAAGGTTTTCTTGACGATAGCTTTCAAAATTATTTATTCTTAAATGACGAGATGATTACATCAAACATTTCTTTACGACTTTATGAAAATGCAAAAGAAGTAGATTTTTGTTTGGTAAAAGCAGGGATTCCGTGGCGGAAAGCCAATAATACGGTGACAGTAATACTTGATCAGACCAAGGAATTAGCATTTATAGTAACAAATCTTTTAAATAGGGAACCACTTTATGAGGTGTTATCCCTAGATGGGTTAATGGAAAGAGAGAATAAGACGATCAGGCTTTCGGTTACAGTTCACTTTATTGATCGAGAGACCGCGATAGTAACAGTTCGTGATGTTGGATTTGGCGTATTTTATGAAACAAATTATCGTATTTGGGAGCAAACGCTTACCTTATAGTAATGTGAAAGAAAAACGCTTTCACAGGGTGGTTTGTGTTTCACACAAAATTGGCAGACTTTTGAAGAATGGAGATTATTATGGGAAAATTAATTCTTTGTGCAGGAAGAACAGCCGAGAAACCATATTGTTTCAAGCTAACAGGTACTCCCGTCTATACGATTGAAGAGCTATGCTACTATATCTATCATAATTTGGAATCTGTTAGTGAGGAACTATTTAACCAAGAGTTAATTGACTTTATTGGGGAGGATTTAGGACTTAAGGAGAGGGCGAACTTCCTAGAAGAATTACTAAGAAAGAAGTCAGGGATTAAGGATCTAGTCGTTAGTATTCTTTGTAGCTGTGACCTATATGATAAAACTGAAATTAATCAATTATTAGCGGAAATTGATATTTTATTTCGATTAACCCCTATACAAAGGAAAAAAAGACAAGCGGATTTTTGCTTATCCCATCATAAGTATAAAGAGGCAATGAAAGAGTACTTGGCAATTCTTAATAGCAGGGAGTTTACGGATTTAACCAGTGAGGAATATGGAGATATCCTACATAATATGGGGGTATTAGAAGCGAGAACAGGGGCTTTTACGGTAGCCGCAGATAAGTTTCGTGGGGCTTACGAGCGTAATCACAATGAAAAATCACTAAAGCAATATCTTTATGCGTTAAAGTGCAGTAAACAGGAGACTTTGTATGAAAGAGAAGTCAAAATTCTTGTAGGTAATCGTGAATTGCTAATGCAAATGGAGGAGGAGCTTTATCATGCGTGGGATGCATCAGAATATACAGGCCTTTATGCAGAGGTAGTTAGGCTCTCAGAATTAAAAGAAAACGGAAAATACACAGAGTTCTATGAACGTTTAAATGAACTTGTAAAGCAGTTAAAAATAGAATATCGCAAGGATAGCATATAGAAAAGAGGAATGGTATGGGTTTATTTTCATCTCGAAAGAAGAATAAAGAAGACAAACGTATAAATAACACAGACTTTGTTCAAATGTCAGTGGAGGAGGCACTAGAAAAACTTTCTGGCTCTTCCGTGGCTCAAACTCCATTTAACATTGAGGAGGAGAATCTTTCTTTTTTAGAGAAGAAGAGAAGGAAAAAAGAGCAAGCGAAAAATAAGAAAAGCAATAATGTAGAAGGAAAAGGCATAAATCCATATCAAGGGGAAATTAAAGAGGAAAACATTAACGATGTAATTAAGGGGCATAAAAGCCAGATACTTGAGTTGACTGCTCAGTTGGAAGAAACGAAACAGGAATATGAAGCAGTAACCTCATATCTATCTGATATACAAAAAATTGAGCAAATTCCGGATGGCCAAAAAAAGCCTTATTTGGACGCTGCAAATAAAATTATAAATTTTGAAAAAGAAAGAAAAAAATATTTAAATATAGATCGTAAGCTATCAGAAGCTCAGTTTGCGGAGATGAATAGACTAGAAGATGATATTAAAAGGGAGCTTCCAAAGCTAAAGGATCAAGAGCATTATCAACAGCTTATTAAAGAAGATTTACGTCAGCTTGAAGGAGAAAAAGGTGTATTAAATTACGATAGAGAGCAGGCAATATCGAAGGTAAAATTTTTAAAACAATTAGCAATCGGGGGATTTGTAATGATTCTATTATTATTTGCTGGATTGTTTTTATTGGATAATGCAGTAGAGGCGGATTTGTCATTACCAATTCTTATGACTGTTTTTTTGGGAGTGATTTTAGTTGCATATATTATCTATGATACAAGAAGATGTTCCTACAAGCAAAAGATGGCGGAACTTAAGCTAAATCGTGCGGTTTCATTAATTAATAAAGTGAAGCTTAAGTATGTAAATTGTACAGCGATGCTTGACTATTCCTATGAGAAATATCATACCACTGGACATCAGGAACTTATGGCTAGGTACCAGTTGTTTTTAAAAGAGAGAGAAGAATTAGAGCGATTAGAACAAAATACCGAGTTGTTAGGTTATTACCAAGAAGAGCTAGTGATAGAACTTAGAAAACATGGGATTGACGATGCAGAAGTCTGGGGATATCAAGCAGAAGCCTTACTTGATAAAAAAGAAATGGTTGAGGTTCGACACCGCTTAAACGGTCGTAGACAAAAGCTTCGTGAGCATATTGATTTATGTGCTAAACAATTGGATTTAGTACGTAATTCACTGGAGGGTATCCGTACAAGAAATCCGGAATATGAAAGTGAAATGGTGTAGGGGATAAGATTTATTAAAAATGAAATAATATAGTAGTAAAATTTTTAGAATAGTAAGTATAGTAAATGATTTAGTGATGAAATAATTAACATTAAATAAGAACTTATGAAAGAAAATTAAAAGAACTTATAAAAGGTAGTAAGTACCTTCTATAAGTTCTTTTTGTTGGTATTTATAGGTGCAGCTTGCATCAGCATATTCTTATGATAAGTGAATTGGTTTTCCAATTCACTTATTTAAGTAGTCATAGACTGTGAGATTGTTCTACTAGTTTGATTAGTCTGTGAGCTTGTTCTAATAGTTGGATTAGATGCAGTTGCTTGATTAACTTTCGAGTTGTTTGGAACATAGTTCATAATAGCAGTATTTGATAATTGGTAGATAAGAGTTGCCATCTCATTACTTTTAATATTATAGTCGCATTGAATCCAATGTTGAATTACACTTAGACTTCCCATGATTACGTAATTATAAATATATTCTGATATGTCAGGAGGGCAGTTTAGCATGACAGCAGCTTTTAGGTGAGCTAATATATCCTTCATGAATTTAGTCTGGAAGGATAGGTTTTCCTGTGGACGAAGTAAGGTATTAAATATCATAGAGTTATCTTTTATATAATCTAAAAATGTGATTAGATAGGGAAGTGAATCTTGATTAGAGTCCACTTTCCCAAGAAATATTTTTGCATTATCTAATACTTCATTCTCTAATTCAGCCAACAACGAAACAGGATCAGTATAGTAAAGATAGAAGGTAGAACGATTAATTCCTGCATTTTCGCAGAGTTCTTTTATTGTGATTTTTTCTACTGGTTTTTCATGCATTATTTGGATAAGGCTATTCTTTAATAGCATTTTTGACAACTTCACTCTTTGGTTATTTTTCTCTGCCATGTAGGAATCCTCCATACAATAAAAATAATTTCTGCTCGCAATACGACATATGAAACGTGTTTGTCGAGCTAACAACAGATGAAGCTAAACTGATGGTTGTTAATCCAACACAGTGTAGATATGATAAAGGTAAGAAAATAGAAAAACTTGCTAATTAATTCTATGTTATTCATGATAGTAGAAATAGATGGAACTGTCAACGGGGATAACAAACCCTATTTAAAGTTCGAGAAGCTCTTTTTCTTTAATACACGTGCCAGAGCACGCAGAAAGGAGTTACTATGAGAAAGACGAGAATCTTATTAACAGGGGCTACTGGAACCATGGGATATTCCGTTCTTAAAGAATTGGTTAATGAACTAGATAAATTTGAGCTTATACTTCTGGTTCGTGATACGGATAATAAGAAAGAGTTAATTCAGCCCTACAAAAAGTTAAGTGGTGTAACTATATATTGGGGAGACCTAACAAATTATAAGGATGTATTTGAATGTGTGAGGCATGCAGATATCATCCTACATGTTGCAGCCTTTGTTTCACCTGCTGCAGACTATTATCCGTTACTTGCTATGAAAACGAACTATGGCTCTACTAAAAATATTTTAACTGCAATACGAGAGCAAGGTCGGATGGAGAAAGTAAAACTTGTGTATATAGGCACGGTTGCAGAGACGGGGGATCGAATACCGCCAATTCATTGGGGAAGAGTAGGGGATCCGATAAAGCCAAGTATCTTTGATTACTATGCGGTATCTAAGGTAGCAGCAGAACGTATTGTAATTGAGTCAGGATTAACATACTGGGTTAGCCTTAGGCAAACTGGGATTATGGGGCCAGCAATGAGTAAGATAAATGACCCAATCTTATTTCATAATGGGCTTGATAATGTTTTGGAGTATGTATCCGATCGTGATTCTGGGAGATTACTACGAAATCTTTGTTCGCTGGATTACGAAGAGGAATTAAGTCCAGAGTTTTGGAATCACATTTACAATATTGGTGGTGGTGAGAGCTGCCGTGTTGATACCTACTCAATGTTTGAAGATATATTCGGCGCTATCGGAATCAAGGATTTAGACTATGTGATTAGCCCAAGATGGTTTGCTACAAAGAACTTTCACGGACAATATTATTTGGATTCAGATAAGCTTGAGGAATTTCTTCATTTTCGTCAAGATTCCATGCAGTATTTTTATGAAGAGTATATTAAGAATTTAGGAGTAACTGCTTCTTTATCAAAGGTCATCTGTAAGATTCCAGGTGGTCAGAAGATAATGGGAAGTATCTTAAAAAAAGTATTTCTTAAGATGGCAAGAACAGAACATGGAACGGTACATTTTGTAGAAAATAATATGGAGAATCAGATTTCTGCTTATTGGGGGAGTAAGGATAAGTGGAAGCAGTTACCAACATCGATTCATGACCTTGAAAGACCAAAGGATTGGAACCGAGTAATTGTATTAGATCATGGATATGAGGAAGAAAAACCAGAAAACAAGCTAGATCTTAGCGATATAAAAGAAGCTGCTGTCTTTCGTGGTGGTAAAGTAAATTCTATAAGCATGCAAGTAGGAGACTTAAGAACACCGCTTACACTTACATGCGCTTTTGGGCATACTTTTGAGGCAAGTCCTAGACTTATTTTAGAAGGTGGTCATTGGTGTCCTGTGTGTGAAAGAGAAAGCTGGAATTATGGAAGGAGGGCAAAGATAGATCCGTTCTTTGCTCAAGTGTGGGATCCGCTTCATGAGGGTGAGGCGTCATTTATGGAGTATAAAAAAGAAGTGAATGAGCTTATGGTTTAAAACCAAATACCCAGTAGAATATCACTCAAAAGAGACGTGATTGTTCTACTGGGTTTCTGCTTTAGCTTTTAAGGGGATCGGATTATTATGTCCCTTTATTTATTTTATTCAATAGATTTATAACACCAATACCAATCCTTACATTCTAAACCTTCACCCGTTGGATTGCTTTCTCTTTCTACCAATTGTTCATATGTGGCAGGAGCAGGAACCATAGCTGGTTCGCCAGGTTGCCAACACGCAGGTGTAACGACATTGAATTCATCTGTAGTCTGAAGTGCTTGTAATAGACGAAGAATTTCAGAGATACAACGTCCATTGGTGAGAGGGTAGATTAAGATTGCCCGAATTATTTGTTTAGGATCGATAAAAAATACGTTACGTACAGTTTGAGTGGTACTTACATCGGGAGCGAGCATTCCGTATAAACGTGCAATATCACCGGAACGATCCGCTATTACCGGGAATGGAACCTGGACTCCGGTATTTAGGTAAATGCTATTCACCCAAGCAAGATGCGAGGGATTACTATCAATACTAAGCCCAACCAGATTAGCATTTAGTTTATCAAATTCTGGAGCATTCTGGGCGAATGCGAGAAATTCAGAAGTGCAAACAGGTGTAAAATCTCCAGGATGTGAAAACAAAACAACCCAACGCCCTTTAAAATCGGACATTTTTAACGGTCCAAAAGTAGTAACAGCTGTGAAATCTGGTGCAGTCATACCGATACTAAGATGATTAATTTCCAAGGAAGTGCCTCCAAAGAATAGCTTATCAGTAATATGATATGCAGGGGAGGGGAAGCCGTTACTAGAAGATTTGACATTAATTTACATTAGGGCTATTATGATTATAATAGTAATATTTCCGTAATTTGATTGTGTTTATTATTTGATTAGGCTTCTAACAAAAAAACAAATAATATTAATTTTAGAAAGGAATCAAAATAATGCCCTTTTTTGAATGGAAACAAGAGCTTTATAGTATTCTGTGTCTTATAGTAAACCCAATAGTCTGCTGTACTATTTTCTTTTTGGTTCGCCCTAAAAGAATCTGGTTTTCACCATTAGTAATATTATGTGTTTTCTGGATAATAACTGCAATTTTCTTTCCATATTTAATTAAGGATTTATTCGGAACAGACTACGATTTTACTACAATATATTGGCTTATATTCTTTAGCCCTTTTCAAATTGTCTCAGCTTTATTTTTTACTGGGATTACATATATTATTATCAAAATGCGAAGTAGATGAAGCCGCTATAAATACGTTTTTCGATATTCCCGTGGTGTTGTATTTACAAGCTGTAAAAACACGCGATTAAATGAACGCTGTGTTGCAAATCCGCATTCATAAGCTATTTCGGTGATGGACTTTTCTGTATTTTGTAATAAATGTTTTGCATAGTTAACTCTCAACTCCATCACATAATGAGTTAAGGTACAATGAACTCGTTCAGAAAACAACCGTGATACATAGGAAGGATTAAAACCTAAATGAGAAGCTAGATCCTCCAGAGAAAACTGCTCTAAGTAATGCTCGTCAACATACAGTAATATGGATGGAAGGATATCTTCATAAGTGGAAGTTGCTTTTTCTGTGAAGGTCGTATTTTTTAGGATAAGTGAGAAAATAACGGAGAGGTAGCTTATCATGAGTTCTTGATTTCGATCATTTTCCCATTCCTCTAATAGCATCCTAACAAAGGGTGTTATTTTTTTTGTTTGGTCCATTTGTAGAAATGGAGTAGTAAACTCTTTTTGAAAATAAGGCTTAAACAGTGGAAGTGTACTTGGAGACAGAATACAGAGAATGTATTCACAGTATTCCTTAGTTTCATACGAATGTATTGTATTTGGTAATGCTATCATTATGTCAGATTCTTCTAGAAGTAAGGTCTGCCCATTACAGGTTGCTTCAACAACTCCTTTTTGACAAATAAGAATCTCGATTTCTTTATGTAGATGAGGAGGAAAGGTCATATTAGTACCTTGATATAAATTAAAAGTTCGTGACTTATTTTCATAAAACAGCTTCACTGTAGGTCCTCCATGTATCGTCGTTCACGTAAAATAGCTCTATTATTCATTCCTCATGAAGCGTCATTGATTATTCATGATAAGGAAAAGTTGGCGAAGTAAACTTTATTTTTCATTATACATAAAAAGTTTAGGAGTTACAATATCTTATAGGTAAAAATATGACTACTTTATCTAAGCTATTTTCTTTTCATCAATACCTTTCATTGCTATACTAAGAATTATCAAAGGTGCCAATGTATTTTTCATTGGAAAGTAAAGCAACTATCATTATTAATGCACGAAAGTGCAGAAAATGAGATATCTTGATTTGTAGGATACAGAAGGGAGTTATGATGAAAAAAGTATTAATGGTTCAAGGTGGATGGGACGGACATGAACCGGTGTTAGTAAGCCAGGTATTTCAGAAAATGTTAGAAAAGGAAGGTTCTTCGGTAGAAGTACATGATACACTGGAATGCCTTTCGGATGCTGAGAAGTTAAAAAGTTATGACTTGATTGTTCCAATTTGGACGATGGGAACAATTCCATCAAATTATGTACATAATGTGTCAGTTGCAGTTGCTTCTGGTACAGGACTTGCAGGATGTCATGGAGGGATGTGTGATGCGTTCCGTAATGAAGTAGAGTGGCAGTTTATGACGGGTGCTCAGTGGGTAGCTCATCCAGGGAATGATGGAGTAGAGTATATGGTACATGTGTCAAATGATGACTACTTTACGAAAGGACTTTCTGATTTTAAAGTTTGTTCCGAACAATATTATATTCATATTGATCCTGCAATCAAAATTTATGCGACTACCACATTTCCTGTTGTGGATGGACCACATGCTTCCAATGGGAATGTAGAAATTCCTGTTGTATATACCAAGATGTGGGGAGAAGGAAAAGTATTCTATACATCACTCGGACATCATGCAGATATTTTTGACATTCCTGAAGCGTATGAGATTATGAGACGTGGATTTCTTTATGCAGTGAGATAATAATACAAAATTAAGATTAATACAAACTTTTGCCTATAGAATGTAAGCTCAGAAAAACTTATAAGAATTGGGGGATCTCATGGAGAAAGTTAATGTTGCAGTTATTGGATGCGGTAACATTAGTGATATTTATATGCAAAATATCACTAATCTATTTGTGAATTTAAATCTTTATGCAGTTTGTGACTTAGAGGTAGAGAAAGCGAAGGCAGCAGCAGAAAAATTTCAGATAGAGAATGTGCTAACCTATGATGAAATAATGCAATCACCAGAAATAACGGTTATTTTAAATCTAACCACACCAAAGAGCCATTACTCCATATGTAAAGATGCGTTATTAGCAGGAAAACATGTCTATGTGGAAAAACCTCTTTCCTTAAAATTAGAAGAAGGAAAGGAGTTAGTTTCCTTAGCGAAAGAAAAGAAACGTTTGCTTGGTTGTGCACCAGATACCTTTTTAGGAGCAGGTATTCAAACTTGTATTAAAGCAATTAACGATGGCTACATAGGAGAGGTGATAGGAGCTACTGCTTTTATGATGTGCCATGGCCATGAAAGCTGGCATCCAGATCCAGAATTTTATTATCAAATAGGTGGTGGTCCGATGTTTGATATGGGACCTTACTATTTGACAGCTCTTGTTTCTATGATAGGACCGGTAAAAGAAGTTGTCGGAATGAATTCGATTTCGTTTCCAACAAGAACAATTACCAGTGAGAAAAAGTTTGGAGAGATAGTTCCAGTAGAAGTTCCAACCCATGTCACCGGATTGCTTCGATTTGAAAATGGAGCCATTGGTAATATAATTACAAGCTTTGATGTTTGGGGTTCAACGTTGCCAAGAATAGAGGTTTATGGTACCAGAGGAAGCTTGATAGTACCTGATCCGAATTGTTTTGACGGAGAAGTTCTTATCAAACAGTATTTTTCAAAATCCTTTGAAGCTTTTCCGTTAAGCAGTATCTATAATATGAATAGCCGTGGAGCAGGATTATCAGAGATGGCAAATTGTATAATAAATCAGACAGATAACAACCGTGCCAGTGGAGAATTAGCATGCCACGTTTTAGAAATTATGCATGCATTGCATACTAGTCAAGAGACAAAATCTTTTGTAGAGTTATCGACATGCTGTGAATCTCCAAGGCCATTGGAAATGAATTTGATTAAGGGAAGTATATCATAGTGGCAACGAGGTTATGAGCAAATAGCGTTAGCGGATTGCGAATATCCGCTTTGACATAATGAGCCTAATGGTTAGGATTCAAAGTAAAGTATCAAAAAGCAAGATATCAAAAAGCAAGATATCAAAAAGCAAGATATCAAAAAGCAAGATATCAAAAAGCAAGATATCAAAAAGCAAGATATCAAAAAGCAAGATATTATAAAGCAAGATATAATAGAGTACGTTATTGAATAATATATGAATAAAAAGATAGAGTTAAAAGGGAGAATTTTGATAGGATTTATGGAGAATCTACCTTTTAACTCTTTTCTTATTGGCTTGCTTTTTGATTCAGATACAAGTTATAATAAGCCTATAATTATAAATGTAGTTATAGGGATTTAAAGAGAAAAAGAAGCGTAGGATTTTACTAATTGAACAAGGATTCTTCAATTAGCACTTTACGCTGGTAACCTAAGATATTATGAAAAAGATTAAGATACTTTTAACATGTTGATTAATATGTATGCATACACACATAGATTGGAGTTATTATGAAAGTAACCTATATTTATCACAGCTGCTTTACAGTGGAAGAAAAGGATGTTGTATTAATATTTGACTATTTTAAAGGGGACTTACCTAAGTTTGATAGCGAAAAGAAAATATATGTTTTTTCCAGTCATAAGCATGCGGATCATTTCAGTAGAATAATATTTGACCTTGTGAAAGGTTATAAGAATATTTCATTTTTGTTATCCAATGATATAAAAATGAATGAAAAATACATGGAGCGGGTTCAAATTCCAGAAGAAGCAAGAGATAAAATACAAAATTTACGTAAGAATGAAACTTATCAAATAACAGAAGATCTGAAGGTTGAAACATTAACCTCTACGGATCAAGGAGTAGCTTTTGTGGTTACCTTATTTGGCAAGACAATTTACTTTGCAGGCGATTTAAATTGGTGGACCTGGAAAGGAGAAACGGAAGAAGAATATCAGGATATGACAAAGCGATTCCTCACAGAAATTGAAAAATTAAAGGGTCGTCATCTTGATTTGGCATTTTTACCGCTGGATGGTAGACAGGAAGAGAGATTTTATCTTGGATTTGACCATGTTATGCGGGAAGCTGAAGTTATCAATGCATTTCCAATGCATTACTGGGAAAAACCAGATGTAATACAGAGACTAAAGGAAATGGAAGTTTCGAAAGATTATCGAGATAGGATTTTCGATGTAATGGAACCAGGGCAAGTGTTTGAGTGTTAACAGATCAATACATGTAATCTTTCTATATCAATTAGATTTATCAGGTAAGTCTAAAGTAGGTTTAAATTTTCCAAAGAATAATAAAACTGATTTTAAGATTGAACGTCACAAAATTAATATACCTACACTTAAATGGGTTAGACTTAAAGAATTTGGATATATCAAGGCCAATGCAAACGTCATTAGTGGTACGGTCACAGAACAAGCAGGAAAATATTATATCTCAATTGTTTGTGAAATAGAAGAAGTTAAGAACTCCTTGCCTAAAGCAGAGCCATTAGGACTAGATTTAGGAATAAAAGCTTTTGTCATTTTTAGTAATGAAATAGTTAAGAAGAACATCAATAAGACTTCAAGAGTAAAGAAATTAGAAAAGAAGTTAAAACGTGAACAAGTAAGGCTTTCAAGGAAATATGAATGTCTTAAAAAACAAAATAAAATTGGAAAAGGAGAAACCACTAGACAGAATATTCATAAGCAAATAGTCAGAGTACAAAGACTTCATCAAAGATTAGCGAACATTCGCACTGATTACATTAATAAATGTGTGTCTGAAATAGTTGGACAAAAACCAAGTTCAATAACTATTGAAGATTTGAATGTAAAAGGAATGATGAAAAATCGCCACTTATCAAAAGCAGTTGCTGGGCAAAAGTTTTATAAGTTCAGAACAAAAATTACCAACAAGTGTAAACAAAACGATATTGAACTTAGAATAGTAGATAGATGGTATCCATCTTCTAAGCTCTGCTCATGTTGTGGAAATGTCAAAAAAGACTTAAAACTTTCTGACAGAATTTATGTTTGTAAAGAGTGTGGTTTAGTAATTGATAGGGATTTACAAGCTAGTATTAATCTTAGAGAAGCAAAAACTTACAAGATAGCATAATTACTGTAAGTATGTACCCAAGGCTATTTGGGGAATTTACGCCCTCGGAGTGTTATAGCAAATGAGAGTAGTGTATTATAACCAATCACCAAATCAGACACGTTAAACAGGGAATAATCTCGATATGGGTAGATTTGTCCATATTTTGAGTGGCAGATAAGGATTATATGAATTTCAAATTTGCACATAATAATTTTAACGTATTAAATTTAGAAAAATCACTAACATTTTATGAGGAAGCACTAGGATTAAAGGAAGTTAAAAGACATGAATCGAAAGACTTTACTTTAGTTTATCTAGGAGATGGAAGTACTACACATTGCCTTGAGTTAACTTACCTTCATGATCGTACGGAAGCTTATAACTTGGGAGAAAATGAATTCCATTTGGCATTTGTTGTAGATGATTACGAAGCAGCTTTAAAGAAGCATAAAGAAATGGACTGTGTGATTTATGAAAACGAAGCAATGCGCATTTACTTTATTGTAGATCCTGATGGTTATTGGTTAGAGGTTGTTCCAGGAAAATAATAGTTATTTCCATCTATTCTCGAAGTAGACTATGCTTTTATATTTCTCATCATGTTAATCACTATTCGAAAGTGAAAATTTATACAATGGATTCCCACTTGCAGTAATGAATCAAGGATTTTCTTGTTCAATAAAGTGTTATAGCAACTGAGATTACACATGATGAAGATAATTAAAAGTTAAATGGAGTATAGCAATGAAAAAAATATTGGAGTTATTATTTCCATAATGATATTGTGTACTGCAGGTTATGTTATACAACGGAATAATAGAGCACATGAAGATATTGAAGTTATTCATATGGAAGTTGATAGGGTAGTTTATCATAATTTAACAGAATTGATGAATGCTTCAGATTTGGTAGTCATAGGTGAGTATTGTCAGGATACAGAACAATTAATAGAATATTCTTTTAGTAATGAATTTAATAAGAATGTTATTACCGATATGATCTCTACAATTTCATATCGGTAGGAAAAGTATTAAAAGGGAATACGAGTGGCAATACTATTAAAATATCACAGCGATATGGTATCGATGAAAATCAAGATAAGTTGATTACATTTAGTGATATGACACCAATGAACAAAGGTGAACAATGGATTTTCTTTTTGTCATATGATGAAATAAATGAAACATATTGGTGCACCGGTGATTATACTGGAAGACATCCTGTTCCAAATGAAAAGATCATTTCTATTTGTGATGATGCTTCTTCGTTAATCAAGGAACGAAATGAAATCTTAAATACAAAAGAAAGAATTTCTGATTCTCAACTAGAAAGTAGTAATGAGTATGTCTATACTGATTTGAATGGGATAAATTATTGTTTGCAGACAAATGAAGAAGCAGAAAAAGTAATTTCTATGGATAACAAGATATTAGCATGTAAAAATAAATTAAAAGCTTCTAATTTTGGATTATTTAGACAAAATCTAATTAACATTGAATTATATTGTGATATACTAAACGAGCTTAATGTTCATTAGAATATAAAATGAAAAAGCCTTGACAATTTTTAAAAGTTTGCATATGATAAGAAATATAAAAATATAGGATAAATGTAGTGATGGAGAGGATTACATAAGTAACCTTGTCAGAGATAACAATCCATTGGCTGTGAGGTTGTTTCAAGTAGTGCTTATCGAAGGTAGCTCCGGAACAGTGTTTCTGAAACTTTAAGTAGCGTGTAGGAAATGCCGGGAAGTCCCGTTATAGACGAGCGTTTTATATGAAATGCGAAAAAGGTGAATATTAGAAAAATTCTTACTGTCACAATTGGCGACAAGATAAGAAATGTTTCTTTTCACAAATTAAGGTGGTACCACGGTTCTTCGTCCTTATCGGCGAGGGACCTTTTTTTGTGCAATTGAAAAGTTTTGTTAGTTGAATTTTTTCACAAGAAACCACCAAAGGATACTTTTAGAGTAACTTTATGAACAACTAAATATTGAGTTTAATCTATTTATTAGAAAATTCAGTTTAATTTTTTAAGATAAGAAAGGAGATTCTTATGCAGAAAGAGTTAGCAAAGACCTATGATCCTAAGGACATAGAAGGCAGATTGTATGAGAAATGGCTGGAGAAAAAATATTTCCATGCCGAAGTTGATAAGACCAAAAAACCATTTACGATTGTGATTCCACCACCAAACATTACTGGACAGCTTCACATGGGTCATGCACTAGATAATACGATGCAAGATATCTTAATTCGTTTTAAGAGAATGCAAGGATTTAATGCACTTTGGCAACCAGGTACAGACCATGCTTCCATTGCAACAGAAGTAAAAATTATCGAGGCTTTAAAGAAGGAAGGCATCGATAAAGACCAGCTTGGCCGTGAAGGCTTCTTAAAGAGAGCATGGGAATGGAAAGACGAATACGGCGGACGTATCATCGGACAGCTTAAAAAACTTGGTTCCTCCTGTGACTGGGATAGAGAAAGATTTACAATGGACGAAGGCTGCTCCAAAGCAGTTGAGGAAGTATTCGTAAAGATGTATGAAAAGGGAATGATTTATAAAGGTTCCCGTATTATCAACTGGTGTCCAGTTTGTCATACTTCTATTTCTGATGCTGAGGTTGAGTATGAAGATCAGGCAGGACATTTCTGGCATATTAAATATCCAGTAGTAGGTACTGACGAATATCTTTGTTTTGCAACCACTAGACCTGAAACTATGCTTGGTGATACCGCAGTTGCAGTTCATCCAGAAGATGGGCGCTACATGCACCTTATTGGCAAGAAGGTAAAGCTTCCTTTTGTTGACCGTGAGATTCCAATCATCGGAGATAGCTATGTTGAGAAGGATTTCGGAACAGGCGTTGTTAAGATTACACCAGCACATGACCCAAATGACTTCGAGGTTGGTAAGAGAAATAACCTTCCAGAAATCAATATCATGAATGATGATGCTACGATTAATGCAAATGGTGGCAAGTTTGAAGGTATGGATCGCTATGCAGCAAGAAAGCAAATTGTAAAAGAATTAGACGAGATGGGCTTACTTGTGAAAGTAGAGGATTATTCTCATAATGTAGGTACTCATGATCGTTGTAACACAACCATAGAGCCATTAATCAAGCAGCAGTGGTTTGTTAAGATGGATGAATTAATTAAGCCAGCAGTAGAGGCTGTAAAGAATAAAGATATCGAATTAGTTCCAGAACGTATGGAAAAAGTATACTTTAACTGGACTGACAATATTCGTGACTGGTGTATCAGCCGTCAGTTATGGTGGGGACATCGTATTCCAGCTTATTATTGTGATAAGTGTGGTAAGGTTGTTGTTTCTAAGACAACTCCAACCACTTGTGAATGTGGCCATGACCACTTTACACAGGACCCAGATACTCTTGATACTTGGTTTAGTTCTGCGTTATGGCCATTTTCAACCCTTGGCTGGCCTGAAAAAACAGAAGATTTAGAGTATTTCTATCCAACTGATGTCTTAGTAACTGGTTACGACATTATCTTCTTCTGGGTTATCCGTATGATTTTCTCAGGATACGAGCAAATGAACGAAAAGCCATTTAAAACTGTATTATTCCATGGTTTAGTTCGTGACTCTCAAGGTAGAAAGATGAGTAAATCTCTTGGAAATGGTATTGATCCATTAGAGATTATCGAACAGTATGGTGCAGATGCGCTTCGTTTTATGTTAATCACTGGAAATGCAACTGGTAATGATATGCGTTTCTATATGGAACGTGTGGAAGCAGCAAGAAACTTTGCTAATAAGGTATGGAATGCTTCCCGTTTCATCATGATGAATATGCAACAGATGGAAGAAGCAGGAATGGATGCTAAGGTTGATTCTGTGGATATGTCTACTTTAACGGATGCTGATAAGTGGATTATTTCTAAGGTAAATACATTAACGAAGGATGTAACAGAACATCTTGAAAAGTTTGATCTTGGTATTGCGGCACAGAAAGTTTACGATTTCATTTGGGAAGAGTTCTGTGACTGGTATATTGAGATGGTAAAACCAAGATTATATGGTGATGATCAAGCAACAAAGACTGCAGCAATCTATACATTAAGAACTGTATTAGATTCTGCACTTAAATTACTTCATCCTTACATGCCATTTATTACAGAGGAAATCTTCTGTACTTTAAAGGAAATGGAAGGAAGACTCTCCGCGGATGAGTCCGTCATGATTTCCAAGTGGCCAGAGTATAAAGAAGAATTTAACTTTGCTAAGGAAGAGGAAGCTGTTGAGATTATCAAGGAGGCTGTTAAGGCAATTCGTAATGCTCGTACAGAGATGAATGTACCACCAAGCAGAAAAGCTAAGGTAATCGTAGTTTCTGATAGCGAGAAGGTTAGAGAAATCTTTGCTAACAGTAAAGTATTCTTTGCTTCCTTAGGCTATGCAAGTGAAATCGTTATCCAAAGCGATAAGAATGGAATTGATTCTGATGCGGTTTCGATTGTTACTGCAACAGCTACTATTTATATTCCGTTTGCTGATCTTGTTGATATTGAGAAGGAAATCGAGCGTCTTAGCAAAGAAAAAGACCGTTTAGCTGGTGAGTTAAAGCGTGTTAATGGTATGCTTGCTAATCCAAACTTCGTAAGCAAAGCGCCAGAAGCGAAATTAGCGGAGGAAAGAGCGAAGTTGGAGAAATATGCTTCCATGATGGCTCAGGTAGAGGAGCGTTTAGCTCATTTTAAGAAATAATATTTCCCCTTTACGGTAAAATAGAAATTAGGCATCAGAGTTTTACGAAACATTCGTAAAAACTCTGATGCTTTTTTCTATCTTTACCGATATTCATATTGTATTTTATGAAAGTACTTGGGGGTGCTATTCATGAGTGATTGGTCAAGACCAACCAAAGAATTAATGTACAAGAAGACAAAAGTGGATCTTCGCTATGATAAAATGGAAGCATATATTACTCTTTATGCTCCAGTAGGTAAAGATCGATACACGAAAGAGATGATTTATGAAATACTTCGATTCCATCATGTTATATATGGAATCGACGAAGAAGTAGTTAACAAGCTTTGCGAGAAACCTTGCTATGGGAAAGAGATACTAATAGCAAAGGGAAAGGAGGAAGTTGACGGAAAGGACGGTTATTTTGTCTATTTTTTTGATACCAGAGTTGATACAAAACCAAGAATCCTAGAAGATGGTTCAGTGGATTATTTTGCTATGACCAGAATTGTTACTGTTTCTCAGGGAGAAATTATAGTAAGATATCATAAAGCTATTCAAGGAAGCAATGGTATTGATGTATGCGGAAGCATTCGGTATGGGAATATAGGTAGAGATCTTCCGCCGTTAAAAGGAAAAGGATTTAAATTATCAGATGATCGCCTTATTTATACAGCACTTATTACGGGCAAAATTGAAGTTTCAGAAGGCCGAATCACAATAAGTAATGTACTGGAGATTAAAGAAAATATTGATTATCTACAAGGAGATATTTATTTTAAAGGAGATCTGATGATATACGGTGATATATCTTCAGGTAAAGTAGTGGAATCAGAAGGAAGTATTGTGGTTCGAGGACATGTAGAAGGTGCAACCATTCGAGCAGGTAAAAATGTTATCTTAGAAAATGGGATGCAAGGAGCTGGGAAAGGTAGTATAACTTGCGGAGGCTCTATCTCTGGTAAATTCTTTGAACAAGTAGAGATGAAGGCAAAAGAAAATATTACAGCCAATACGATTATGAACTGCACTATGACTGCAGGCAATGAAATCATAGTAACAGGAAGAAGAGGAATATTGCTTGGAGGGAGTGCGTATGCAGGAAGAAAAATAACTGCATCAATTATTGGAAATCATACTCACATTAATACAGAATTAGTTGTTGGAGTACGTAGGTCTTTTCATAGAAAATTCGCATATCTTGAAAGAAAAATCAGTGAGTTAAAAGAGCGTCTTTCACAGGTAGAGGCTGCAATTGCCATGATAAATGAACGAGAACTTCCGGATGTCATTAGTCCATTACGAGATCAAAAGATGAGGTTATTAAGAACGAAGATTAATATTAATTCAGAGATAGCAGAGATGGTGGATGAGTGGAGTGACTTAATGGACTTTATAAAGAATAGTAAAAGTGCCAAAATTATTGTCAACAAGATGATTTATCCAGGTTGTAAACTTGCTATTAATGGTTTATCCATGGGAATTAAACAGGAAATTGTTTCATCTTATTTCCTAAGAAATGGTGACGATATCGATATGATTCCTTTCATATAATACGATTGCTGTAATATTTTGCGATGAAAATAGATTGCATTCATGGACAAGTATACTATAATAAAGAAAAAGTGGGAAAATTCTTTTATTTTCACATTTGAAACATGTCTGCTTCGTAGTCTGGATATTTACGCTTGCTTAGTAGTTGGAATATTTATGTCTGCTTAGTAGTTGGAATATTTATGTTTGCTTATAGTTGGAATATTTATGTTTGCTTAGTAGTTGGAATATTTACGTTTACTTAGTACTTGGATTATTCATGTTTTCTTAGTAGGCTCGAAGTTTGTGCCGAGGATTACGCAGGCACAAACTTTTATGTGAAAGAACGTTGTTATTTCACATTTTCCCCAATGCATTCTACATCTGTAAACAGATGTAATGCTGCTATAAATAAAAAGTGTGAAAATAGCTTTTTATTTTTATACTAACACTTGATTTTTCGCGTTCTTGTCTGTATGATAGTACTATAATGCAGAAATTGTATGCATTAGATGAAAGTCAATGTTCTATTGAAAAGAGGTATCCTATGATTAATTTTGATGAAGAAATAGCAAAATTTCAGCCGAGTCTTGAAGTAGATCAAGCGGAAGAGGCAATTTTTAATAATGACTTAACGGATATCACAGACATGATAGAATCTATTCTAAATGAGAAAAAAGGATAGAGGATTTTATACGAACGTGACAGAAAGTCATTAGCTGGACGAGCAAGAAGAGTTGCTGCCAGGAAACAAGCGGACCATGGGGGGAATACGATGAATTGTCCAAAGTGCGGCAATGTGGTCGCAGTTCGAAGAAACAGATGTGAATTTTGCGGGAAAGATTTAACGATCGTAAGAAAAACTGACCGATTATCCAATACTTATTATAATCGTGGTTTAGAAAAAGCAAAGGTTAGAGACTTGACCGGAGCTATAATCATGTTAAAGAAAAGCTTGGAGATGAATAAGAGAAATACCAATGCTAGAAATCTCCTCGGACTTGTGTTCTTTGAGATGGGAGAAACAGTAGCCGCATTAAGTGAATGGGTTATTAGTAAACATTTCCAGGCAAAAGACAACGATGCCGATGTCTATATTGGTGCAGTGCAGGCGAATCCAACGAAATTGGATTCGATGAATCAAGCTATAAAAAAGTATAATATTGCATTAGATTCCGCAAAGCAAGGTAGCGATGATCTGGCAATTATTCAACTAAAAAAAGTTATCAATTTAAATCCGCACTTTATTCGTGCACTTCAATTATTAGCATTGATTTATATGAAGAATAATGAATTTGAACGTGCAAGAAGGTGCTTAGTTAAAGCAAATAAGATAGATTTAGCGAATACTACTACATTACGTTACTTAAGCGAGTTAAATCAGTTGGTAAGCGGTGGAGAAACTACCTCTACACCATATTGGAGTGATGGAGAAGTAAATCCAGATCCGCTAGGTAAACCATTATCTCCAATTTCATCTTATAGGGAAGAAAAGCCGAATGTATGGCTCTTTATTAATCTTATCTTAGGTGTTGTTATTGGTGTTTCTGTACTCTTTTTCTTAATTGTTCCAACTGTAAAGAAAAATGCGCAGAGTGAATATTTGCAAAAACAACGTGATTTTGATAGCGATCTTTTAGTATATCGTACCAAACTTACTTCTAGTGAAAAAGAAGTGGAAGATTTAAAAGCAAAACTTGCAGACAAGCAGAAGGAATTAGATAATATTGATATTCCAGAATACGATAAAACAATGTACGATAGTATTTTAAGTGCAGTATATCGTTATATGGAATTAGAATCAACCAATAGTTTAACACCGGAAAATACGATGGAAGTTGCTGATTTATTATCGAAAGTGGATCCTTCTAAGATGGAAAATCAAGATGCCGTTAAATTATTTGAAATGGTAAAGGAAAAGGTATCTCCGATTGCAGCTAAAGAAGCATATCAGCAAGGGAGAGCGGCATTTGAAAAGAAAGATTATGAAAAAGCATTAACATTGTTAACGCAGGCTTATTCTTTTGGTGATCCAGATGACAATACACTATATTATTTAGGTAAGACGGAACAAGAGTTAGGTCAGTACGAGGAAGCAAAAGCGTATTATAACCAGATGCTAGAAAGTTTTCCAAATTCTTCGCTGGCTAAGTATGCAAAGCAACGTGTAAATGATTTAGAATAAGAAAGAAACGATTGGCAACTGATTATTTGGTTGCATACAGATAAAAGATTTAAAAAGACATTTCGGAACGGAGTGTCTTTTTTTCTGAGTACGAGATGTAAAAAAATTACAAATATGGAAAGGAACGATTTTATGTATGAACTCTAAGGACGAATTTATGTGGTTGGATTATCAAAAAGTAGGTTGTGCAGATTTTGAAATTCGGAAGTCTACGCTCATTATTCATATGAAGGAGGATTTAGATCACCATAGTGCCATTTTTATCAGGGAGCAAGCGGACAAGCTGATTGAACAAAAAAATGTGAAAAATGTTATATTTGATTTTAATAAAGTATCCTTTATGGACAGTTCTGGCATTGGTGTGATTATGGGACGCTATAAGAAATTGCTTCATGTTGGGGGCGGTACCCTTGCTGTAATTGGGGTTTCTGACCGAATTGACCGAATTTTAAGACTCTCTGGTTTATATAAGATTATGAACCGTTACCAGGATATGCAGGAAGCATTAAATTGTATGTAATTTTCCGATGTCGCAAGCATTGTGATAATACTTATGGAGGTGTAAATAAATGGAACAAAACTTACAGAATAAGGAAATGAGGGATATCATAGAGATGGAATGTGACAATGAGATGGTGTTAGAATTTGATGCTCTTTCAAAAAATGAAAGCTTCGCTCGTACTGTTGTTGCAGCTTTTGCAGCTCAGTTAAACCCGACAATAGAAGAGCTTGCAGATATTAAAACTGCGGTGTCTGAGGCAGTTACTAATTGTATTATCCATGGTTATGATAACAAAAAAGGAAAGATTAAACTTTACTGTGCGATAACGGGCATTGAATTAGTGATAGAAGTTTCAGATTATGGCGTTGGTATAGAAAATATACCCCTTGCCATGGAGCCTATGTTTACTTCTCGTCCAGAATTAGAACGCTCCGGCATGGGATTTTCCTTTATGGATGCCTTTATGGACGAGCTAACTGTGAATTCTACGGTTTCAATTGGGACAACAGTCCGTATGAAAAAAAGAATCAGTACTACATAAAATCTTTTGCCGTTATGGTAGAAGGGAGGTCATTTGTGGACACACTGGATTTAATACGTTTGTCTAAACAGGGAGATAAAGTAGCGAGAGACCGTGTAGTAACTGAAAATGTTGGATTGGTTTGGAGCATCGTCCGTAGGTTTATGGGACGAGGTCATGAAGCGGAAGATTTATTTCAAATTGGAAGCATTGGGCTTATGAAGGCAATTGATAAATTTGATTTAAGTTATGATGTAAAATTTTCAACCTATGCGGTTCCTATGATAACAGGAGAGATAAAGAGATTTCTTCGAGATGACGGTATGATAAAAGTAAGCAGATCTCTAAAAGAAACTGCCGGGAAGATACGACTAATGAGGGAAACCTTGGAGTCAAAGAATGGTAGGGAACCAACCATTGAGGAAATCGGAGAGGCCTTAGAGCTAGCAAAGGAAGAAGTAGTTATGGCTCTTGAATCAGGTGCTGAGGTAGAGTCACTCTATAAGACAATTTATCAAGGAGATGGCAATGCAATTTTCTTAATTGATAAAATAGAACAAACCGATGATGCAAGCGATGAAATGATTGATCATATGGCATTAAGAGAAGTGATGGATTCTCTTGATGAAAAAGAAAAGGATATCATTCGCTTACGTTATTTTAAAGACAAGACTCAAACCGAAATTGCAAAACAGTTAGGAATTTCTCAAGTACAGGTATCTAGGTTGGAGAGAAAAATATTAAGAACAATGAGAGAACGTATGCTAGGATAGGTGGAAAAGTTTGCTTACTATCTGTGTTTGGTATATCTTTGTGATATTTAAAGAAACTATATTTAAAAACAAAATATAGTTAAGTGATTGAAAGACATATTTTTTCAGTTTTAAATCAATTTTAAGAAGTGTTCGCTAGATACTTTTTAAAAGCTTTCAGAAGTAACTATTTACCAGCATATTATTAATAGAAAATGAAATAATAGTAACAGTTCACTTGGAAAAAGGAGGCTGTTGCAAATCGTGATTGGAATACAATAGAACTTAAAATTTGTTCTGTTGTGATACCTTTTAGAGCGGTTTGCAACAGCCTATTTTCTTGAACAATGTAAAAATTCGCTTAGACATCTGGTTAGGAGGAATAGCAATGAAAGCGAAAAAAATATGTGTTATGTCACTAATCGTACTTGCGGTAGTAATCGTTGTTGGGTGTGTATGCTATTATACCAAGAATACAAAGCAGGTATTTGAAGGGACATTTATCTGCATAGACAAATTGATTGGAGGTCTTTATGGCAAACGATAAGAATAAGGTTTCAGCATCCCAGGTTGCGAATGAAAAAGATCAGCAAGAACGTGACAAACTTTATAATCAGTATGTGAAACAGGTGACTCCAAAGCATAGTTGGTTTACTAATATGTGCAAAGCATTTGTATCTGGCGGTATTATCTGTGCGATTGGTCAGGGGTTTATTAATTTTTATTCTTCTTATGGAGCTGAAAAGGAATTAGCAGGTGCTTATACAACGATGTCATTGGTCTTGTTATCCATCATTTTTACAGGGTTTAACTGGTACCAAAAGATCGCTAAATTTGCTGGTGCAGGTATTTTAGTACCGATTACTGGATTTGCAAATTCAGTAGCTGCCCCAGCCATCGAATTTAAGAAAGAGGGACAGGTGTTTGGTATAGGATGTAAGATATTTACAATAGCAGGTCCTGTGATTCTTTATGGTATATTCTCTTCCTGGCTATTAGGGTTAGTATACTATATCTTTACAATGTTTCAGAAATAAAATGTTATACAATTTTATAGTGCTGGACTACGCCCACTATAAAAATGTATAGAAAGAAAGGACAGACTATGACTCAAACGACAGCCAAACAATCAAAGATGGTAGGGAAACAAAGCGTACAATTTTCAAATCCACCCGCTATTATTGGATGTGCCTCCGTTGCTGGACAAAAAGAGGGCGAGGGGCCATTGGGTGCATTTTTTGATGTAATAGAAGAAGATCCTATGTTTGGGCAAAAAACGTGGGAAGAAGCGGAGAGTAAGATGCTTGGAATGGCAGTAGATGTTGCAATTCACAATGCAGGACTAAAAAAATCAGACATACGTTACTTAGTTGGTGGAGACTTGTTGGGACAGTTAATTGCTACCAGCTTTGGTATTGAGAACTTTGAAATACCACTTATAGGTGTTTATGGTGCATGTTCCACTATGGGAGAATCAATTGTGGTTGCCTCAATGATTATTGATGGTGGATTTGCTGACAGAACTCTAGCAATCACATCAAGCCATTTTGCTGGGGCTGAAAAACAATTCCGATTTCCTCTCGCCTATGGTAATCAAAGGCCTAAGGCAGCATCTTGGACAGTAACAGGAAGCGGTGCTGTTATATTAGGTCATGAACCGGAAAAAGATAGTGAATTTGCAAAACAATTTTCTCCGGTAATGATAAAAGTGAAGGGTATTACAATTGGTAAAATTGTTGATTATGGAATAAAAGACTCTTTAAATATGGGTGCTTGCATGGCACCAGCAGCATGTGAAACGATTGCGCAAAATTTAAAGGATTTTAGTATTCAGCCAGACTACTATGATCGTATTATAACCGGTGATCTAGGTATGATTGGTAAGGATATTCTAATCGATTTACTAAAGGAAAAGGGATATGACATAAGTAGCAATCATATGGATTGTGGTATTGAAATCTTTGATTCTGAGGCTCAGGATACTCATGCCGGTGGTAGTGGTTGTGGTTGTAGTGCAATTACTTTGACAGGATATATTTTGCAGAAGTTAAGAAAACGGGATTGGAATAGGGTCTTATTTGTACCAACTGGTGCACTTCTTTCTACGGTAAGCTATAACGAGGGACAGAGTGTTCCTGGAATCGCACATGCAGTGATGTTGGAATCTTGCTAGGAAGGAGTATACATGGATTATTTAATTTCATTTTTAGTCGGTGGTGCAATCTGTGCAATCGTACAAGTTGTGATGGACAATACCAAATTAATGCCTGGACGTATTATGGTTATACTTGTGTGTTTGGGTGCGCTCTTAGGAGCAATTGGAGTTTATCAACCTTTTGCAGAATGGGCGAAGGCAGGAGCCTCCGTACCTTTACTCGGATTTGGTAGCGTTTTATTTAAAGGTATTAAAGAAGGCGTTGATAAAGAAGGATTTATCGGATTATTCAAAGGAGGCTTTACTTCTTCCGCTGTTGGAATTTCATCAGCACTTATTTTTGGATATATTGCTTCGTTAATTTTTAATCCTAAGATGAAAGAATAAGAAAGAATAAGAATGATAAATCAATAATAAAACATCCTTTGTGAAATGAGTTACTTCTCGAAGGATGTTTTTATTAACAAAGAAATTTCTTGAATTACATATCAATAAAAAAATCTCTGCTAAAGATTCACAGGCAAATGCAAGTTAGTTATCATGTAAATACGGCGTATCTGTGTAGTGAGAGATTCAATTGTGGAACACTATGTTTTCAGCATATATATAAAAAAAGTCAGTTTTTAAACATTGTATCATCATGTAGTGAATTTACGAACACTCTAATATAAAATAATATATAAATTATAGTAAAAAATATGAATTTAAATTATAAGATTGAAAAAGTAGTTTTTATTGAAAACTCGTGCGTGTTTTATGCAATATATAGCTACACTCAACAAATTATGAAAGATGTTTCTAACTCCATGTGTACAAGAAAGGAGGAAATCAATTAGGCATATGGATAAATATTAATGAATCTGAAAGGAAAAGGAATAGGCATGCAGACTATCATTCGACAAATCAAAGGAAGAATTATATTAGATAATGCAAACCACTGTCATATCTATAATTGTGAAGTATATGATGTCGGAATGGAAGGGATTCATCTAAGAGATAATAGCTCCAGTAATATTGTTGATATGTGTACCATAACCGATACAGGAAAGGTTAACACTGGTTATAGTGGTGCAAACTATGCAGATAGCTTCATTGATGTCAAAGGGAATAATGCTATTATTCGTAACAATACCTGTAATCGCAATAATAATTCTAATATTGTTGATGCTTTTCAAGGCAGTGAACAATTATCTGGTTGGGGCAAAAATAATGACTTTTACAGTAATACGGTGAATTTGGATCAGTCGTCTGGTTATGTTTTAAAAATTACCGGAAATACCACTGCAAAAGCATCAAACAATACACGTATTCCAGCGGGGAATATGTATAGCGGGAATATTACACAGTATTAATGTCTTATAAAATATCCATTATAAGGTGACGTAGGAAATGTTGAAATCTAAAAAAATCGGATCCTTAGAATCTTGATAAATCAGGGATGGAAATAAGAAAGAATAGACTAAAAAATACCAAGAGGAAAGTAATAATTTATATGTTCCCTTGTGGTAGACAGCTAAAATAATAAAACTGTTTATCACAAGGTGGAGCATATTAATTACCTTCCTCTTGGCGTTTTTTTTGATTAGTTCTGAAAAATCCTTTGATTATATTTTTATTATGTTTAGTAAACCATCCAAAAAATCAATATAAAACAGTGTAATTATTAACAGATAACTGGGTTTAGTAAACCGATCAGAGTGAAAATAGTCAGATATTGAACAAGAAGTAATCAGATTGTGAATTATGCTATCTAAAATACTGTGATAAGATACGAATATAAGAAAAACGGTTTAGTAAACATAAGGAGAAATGAAGATGGCAGTATATAAAGAACTAGACAGCAAATATGAAGTATTGGTAGAAGGTAAATCCGGTAGAAGGATAAAAGGCTATGATGGCTCATTAATGATGGTTGAAGTTTATTTTGAGAACCACTATATTTCAGAAAAACACACACATGAACATGAACAAATGACCTATTGTTTGGAAGGAACATTTGAGTTTTACATAGGTGATAAGGTGGAAAGAATCAGTGCGGGTGATACAATTTATTTCCCTTCAAACATAGAACATCATTGTGCAGTAATAACGGAAACAGGAAGGTTATTAGATGTTTTCACTCCGATACGCAAAGATTTTATACAGGAATAACCAGCATAAGAGATGTCTTAGGAAAGAGGTTATCGAGTGGATCAAACAAAAATAACGATTACAAATGTAGCAGAATTTGCTGGGGTATCGAAATCATTGGTGTCTAGTTACTTAAACGGACGATTTGACAACATGTCGGAAGCAACAAGAAAACGAATTGAAGAAACAATTCAAAGTCTTGGTTATGAACCCAAGGAGCAGTATCGGAACTTTAAGAAAAGAGAAAGGGGAATTATAGGTCTGATACTACCTGATATCACGGATCCATTTTACTCCCTTTGTAGTAAGGCAATAGCGGATGGTGCACTGAATCATGATTATATGGTTTTGTTTGCAAACAGTGATAATAACGTCGGTGTAGAAAATACCTATCTTGATAAGTTTTCAGAATGTACTGACGGAATTATTATTGCTACAGTCGGTAGGAATGATCAGCAGATTATGCAATTAAAGGATAAAGTTCCTGTAGTGCTCTTAGATCGCCGAATGAAAGAAGGAATGTTTGACGGAGTTTCTTCAAATAATTACGAGTCTACCATGGACATGATGAAATACTTAATTAGTCTTGGTTATGAAGCTTTTGGTTTTTTCGTTGAAGAATTAGTAGAAGGCATGTCAAGAGTGATTCGTTACCAATCCTATATGGACTTTATAAAGGAGCATAATCTTTATGATGCATCTTTCATCTATAATGTAAATTTATACGATGAAATGACGATGATTAGCAACCTGATCGAGTTCAGAGAACAAACCAAAGGGAAAAAGGCTGTTATTATATGTGCGAATGGAAAGACATTGTTGCATGTCATCACTGGGGTAGATGCCTTAAAGATAAATGTACCAAATGATATCGGTATCTGTGGTTATGATGATTTTGAAGCAGCAGCACTCATTCACAGTGGAATTACTACGATAAATCAGCCAACATATGATATTGGTTATGCTTGTGTTAAACAATTGGTGAAACGTATCAATCAAAATGGGGATTACACACCAAAAGAAATCAATTTGCGCTCCAAATTGGTAATTCGGGGATCGGTATAGAAAGGAGAACAAATGAAAGATAAGAGGAAAAAAATTGCGACAAGGAAAACACCGTTTGCAAAAGGTTATATAAGAAGTATTAAGAAAGATTGGAGACTATGGTTATTAATTATTCCATTGCTACTATGGCTATATTTCTTTGCATATCGGCCAATGTATGGAATTTATATTGCATTTCTAAAGTATAGTCCGTTTAAAGGAATAGAAGGTAGCGCATTTATCGGTCTTGAGAACTTTAGAAATCTAATGTTTGGACCATCCAGTGAATACTTCTGGAGAGCTTTTAAAAATACAATCCTGATTAGTACCTATGGATTGGCGTTCTCATTTCCTATGCCGATTATTTTCGCGCTTTTATTACATGAAGTTAAAAGCAATAAAAGTCGTAAGTTAGTGCAAACAATAACCTATGCACCGCATTTTATATCAGAAGTTATTGTCTGTAGTTTAGTTCTCACAATGTTATCCTTAAATACAGGACTTTTTAACGTATTACTTGAGAAACTCTTTGCGCTGTTTGGACAGGAGTTTACCCCGATTCATTTTATGGCTAAATCGGAGTATTTCCGTAGTATTTATACTATTTCTGGAATTTGGAAGGAAGTTGGTTTTAGCTCAATTGTATTTTTCGCTGCCTTATGTGGAATTCCAAATGAGCTGTATGAAGCAGCCAAAGTAGATGGTGCTACCAGATTACGCCAGATATGGAGTATTAGTATTCCCGGTATCTTACCGACGATTGTTATTATGTTAATTATCCGTGTCGGCAATATCTTAAATGTTGGCTATGAAAAAGTATTACTCTTATATAATCCAGGTATTTATGACCGAGCAGATATCTTAAGTACCTACATTTATAGACTTGGTGTGCAAAATAATCCGAACTATGGTGTTTCTACTGCTGCCAGCTTGATTAATTCTTTAATCGGTTTTGCGATGGTAATCATGGCGAATAGGATAGCAAAGAAATTCTCTCAAACATCATTATGGTAGGAGGTAATCAAATGGAGCGAGTTAGAAAAAAGAAAATGAAACAATCACTAGGGGATAAAACATTTGATTTTGTTAAAAATTTCATCCTTATAGTACTGACAATTGCCTGTTTGTATCCGCTGATCTATGTATTTTCATGCTCGATTAGTTCAGGTTCCGCAGTAGACTCAGGAAAGGTCTTACTATTCCCAAAGGATATTAACTTTGAATCATATAAACAGGTGCTGACAGACAAACAATTCTGGGTCTCTTATGGAAATACGTTTTACTATACCATCTTTGGCTCCCTGTTTAGCATGCTTGTGAGTGCGCCAGCGGCATATGTCTTGTCAAAGAAGAGATTTCGAGCAAGAAAAGTGATTAATATATTACTATCTTTTACAATGTGGTTTTCACCTGGATTTATTCCATTATATTTAAATTATTCCGAACTTGGTGTTACCAACAATCGATTTATGATATTAATTTCTTTTGGTATTCAAGCATTTAATATTATACTTTTAAGAAATTATTTTGAGAGCATACCGGAGGAGATGGAAGAGTCTGCTAATGTGGATGGCTCAAATGATTTTATAACCTTTGTAAAGATATATCTACCGTTATCCAAAGCTTCCATGGCGACGGTTTGGATGTATTATGCAATGTCAAGATGGAATGGGTATTTCTGGTCTACTATCTTAATAAAGGATATGAAAAAAATTCCATTACAGGTTTATCTAAAACAAAAGATTATCGATCAATCTTTAGTATCTGAGTTTGCTAATACAATTGCTGGGCAGAAGTATTCTTATAATACGATTATATACGCCCTAGTGGCATGTTCCATTGTACCAGTATTGATTATATATCCATTCATTCAAAGATATTTCGTAAAAGGTGTCATGGTAGGAGGTGTAAAGGGTTAATGGCAGTGAGTATCTGTTTGATACTGCTTTGAATGAGAAGTGATATTAATATATTATAAAAGGAGAGGGAATTATGAGATTAAAAAAAGTAATGTGTGTAACATTAGCAGCGGCAATGTTAATGGGTAGTCTTGCCGGCTGTGCAAAAAAGGATAATAAAGTGGACAATCCATCCGTAACACAGCCTGCAACAGATGAGAATAATAAAGGCAGTGATGATAACAAAGAAAATACTGATGCTCCAGTGGCTAATGCAGAGCCAGTAGAATTAAAGATTCACTTTCACTCCAATAATAAATATACCTTATTAGATGAGAACGGAAAGTTATTACCAGTATTTGCTTTGGCTGGGGAGAAGACTAATTCTATCGTGGAAAGTACTGCAAATCCTGTAGCACAGAATTCAATCGAAGAATTTCAGTTACAGGCAGCTGAGAAATTTCCAGCAGATATCTACGGTGGAACCTCCTTACGATCTTCTATTACTTCTTATGCATACCAGGGAGCTTTTCTACCTTTAAATGACTTAATTGATCAGTATGCACCAAACCTCAAGAAGTTCCTTGATGAGAATCCAGATGTAAAAGCTGCTCATACTGCTGCAGACGGCAATATCTATATGTTAAATTATTGTCCGGATGGTGATGTTGCAAGAGTTTATTTTATTCGTACTGATTGGTTAGACAAATTAGGCCTTAGTATGCCAACAACATTCGAAGAGTTGGAAAATGTATTATATGCATTTAAAAACAACGATCCTAACGGAAATGGTTTGAAAGATGAAGTTCCGGTATTTAATGATAAATGGGAAGAATTAATACGATTAGCTAATCTTTGGGGTGCAAGAGTATATGGCTTTGATACTTTTACAGAGCGTGTTGTATTAGATTCTAATGATAAATTCTATCAAGCATGGACAGCACCTGAGTTTAAAGAGGCATTAATTGGATTAAATAAGTGGTACAAAGATGGAATTATTGATCAGGAAGCATTTACAAGAAAACAGAATACCGCACGTCAGACACTTTGGGCAAAAGAAAATACTGGCGGTATGACACATGAATTCTTTGCATCAACATCAGCATTTAACTATAATACAGAAGTATTGGCAGCAGTACCTGATTTTAAACTGGAAGCTTTCCTTCCTGTCAATAAGAATGGTGCAGGATTTGAAGAGCATCAAAGAGCGATAGCAAAACAAGATGGATGGGCAATTTCTGCAAGTACAAAGAATGCAGAAGCAGCAATTCGTTATATGGATTGGTTCTACTCAGAAGAAGGTAGAAGAGCGATTAACTTCGGTATTGAAGGTGAATCTTATACGATGGTAAACGGTGTTCCTACATTTACAGAAGATGTTTTAAAGCAAGGTAACGTAAATACTTACTTACAAAGTGCTTATGGTGCTCAGCTTCCAATTGGTTATAAGCAAAATTATGATTATGAAGATCAATGGGTAACCAAAGAGGGTAGAGATGCTAATGAGCTTTATTCTGCCAATAAAGCAAGTGTTTATACTGTACCAACTACTCCAGTTCTAAGCTTTACAGAAGAAGAAACAGCAATGTATGATCAATGTCTTACTGCTATAAATGAATACCAAAATGAGATGGTAACTGCATTTATTACTGGAAAGACTGATATCGAATCTAACTGGGATGCATATATAGCAAAATGTAAGGAATTAGGAGTAGATACTTTAGTAGAACTATATGAAACAGCTTATGCAAGATATAAAGCAATCAAATAGTAGAGTAGAGAAGTAAAAAATTAATATCGGGTAGTTTAAAACTATTTTGAAAGGAGATGCTGCAAAATTACTATGCAAATAGATTTTTGCGGCATCTTATACTATACCGGGAAATATGAACTGGAAGAAAATCCCTAATGACAGTGCAGAAATGAGGTAACGTATGACAAAATTAATCGAGCCCAAAAGTTCAATCTTAACAATAGGATATCATCCGGAGAATGAAAAAATTCTGGAAAATCCACCTAGATTTACGTGGATGCCAGAGAGTGAAAAGGACATTTTATATCGAATCCAGGTATCAAAAAATGATACGTTTGATCCGGATTCCACATTGACTATACATCATATCCCATATAATTTTTATACATTAGACAAAGAGCTTGAACCCGGTGATTATTACTGGAGATATACCATAGATCAAGAGGAGTGTTCTTATAGTAAGGTCCGTAAGTTATCAATATCGGATGGTTTAGTAGTTACACCACTTGTCAGTAGAGAAAAAAGATATGATAACGTGGATATGTCGCACCCACGTATCTGGCTAAATAAAGAGAAAATAGACATGTTTCGCGAGGAATTAGAGAAAAATCCTAATTATTGTGGATTCCAGATTTTTCTTGAAAGGTCAGTATTAATACATGTAAATTCAGAATTTGTGGCAGAGCCTCCTTTTTATCCAGGAAATATTAGAGTGGTAGAGTTATGGAGAAAGAATTATCAAGAATGCCAGAGAGGGTTAGAGTACATAAGATCCTTAAGTGTTGCGGGTGTATTGCTTGAAAATAGTGAATATATTGAGAAAGCAAAACTTGCTTTGCTTAAACTGGCCTCGTGGGATACCAATGGTTCTACAGCAAGAGATTATAATGATGAATGTTCATTTCGTGTTGCCTATGCCTTAGCTTTTGGTTACGACTGGCTGTATTCCTTCTTAACAAAACAGGAAAGGAGTATCATTCTTGAATCTTTGAGTGTACGAACCAGGCAAGTGGCAACTCACATCATCAAAGATTCCAGAATTCATCTTTCCCTTTATGACAGCCATGCGGTTCGATCGCTTTCTTCTGTACTGACTCCATGCTGTATAGCAATGCTTGGAGAATCTGCAGAAGCTAAGGAATGGCTTGATTATACCATTGAATACTTTAACACCATTTATACGCCATGGGGAGGCGAAGATGGCGGTTGGGCAGAAGGCGGACTTTACTGGACGACCGGAATGGCGTTTGTTTCAGAAGCACTAAATACAATTAAGAGCTTTTTAAACATTGATATCTATAAACGTCCGTTTTTCCAAAAAACTGGAGATTTTCCGCTTTATTGTATGCCTGTCGATACTTATCGTGCAAGTTTTTGTGATCAATCAAATCTGGGAAAATATCCCGGACATAAGACTGCCTATAATATCAGACAATTTGCAGGGGTGACTGGGAATCAAAATTACCAATGGTATTATGAGCAGGTACTAGAGAGGGAAAAGGAAATAGATCAGGACTTTTTTAATAAGGGATGGTGGGATTTTTATTTTGATGATATGGTATATCGCCATGACTACAAAGACACAACACTGAAAGAGGAAAAACTGGAACGAGTAAAATGGTTCAAAGATATCGGATGGGTAGCAATCAATAAAGATATGAAAGACCCAAAGGAACATATCTTTTTATTAACTAAGAGCAGTCCTTACGGTTCTGTCAGCCATAGTCATGGAGATCAGAATTCCTTTGTGCTATTCGCTTATGGAGAACCGCTAATTATTAAAAGCGGATACTACATTGGTTTTAATACGACGATGCACCGAAATTTTCGAAGACAGACACTTTCTCATAACTCTATTCTCATTAACGGCAAAGGTCAGTATGCCGGGATGGATAAGGCAAAACAACTTAGCGCAAAGGGGCATATTTGCGAAGTCAAAGAAAGTGACAACTTAGTTTATATCAAAGAAGATGCAACGGCGGCATACCAGCTGACAGCACCTGAGCTAACAAAATACACAAGAGAAATTTATTTTGTGGACGATTCTTACTTTATTCTTGTTGACACAGTAGAGTCAGAAGATAAATCGGATGTAGAATGGCTGCTTCATAGCCTAAGTAAATTTCAAATCGAGGAAGAAACAATCGAAGTAAATGGAAAGATGGCAGGAATGACAGCAAAAATCGTATATTGTTCCAGCAATATTGAATCGATAACTCAAAGCGATATTTTTACCGAAGTCGATGAAAAGGAAACGGATGGGCTTGACAACCAATGGCATCTGACTATGAAAACAGGGAAAGCAAAGAAACATATTATTGTATCAGTAATTGTCCCATATAAGATGGAGCAGAAAAAATTAGTAAATAGCGTAAGAGATGATCAGGGAATGGATATTTATTTATATTTTAGTTATGAAGGTAAGACATTTTCCCTATGTATTGATGGCACTAAGCGGAATGAGTAAGAACATGAAGGAGTAGGGTATGTATTTCGAATATCAAAACTATTTAAAAAATAATGAGAATTATCATGATATGCTAACTGCAATGAAGCAGGAAACCGAATATTTTATGGAACGTTTTAAGGACGATCCTAGGTTTTTAAGCGGTTGGGGGCATGGGTACTTTTGTAACGAGGATGGAGGCAGATTGATTTATGATATCAATAAGCCCTATGAGCATAAATGTTCTATCTGTGGAAAGGTATACAGTGAGTTTATCTACGACTCTTACTTCATTACGATGTTTCGTAACGACGCGGTAGTAACAGCAATGAAGGCTGCTCTGTTATATGCTGTCTATGCAGAAGAAAAATACCTTACGTTTGTCAAGACGATTGTTGGTTTTTACGCTGATAACTACGAACACTTTGCGGTACATGCGAAAGAGAAAATCAACTGTAATTTAAATGAGGATGTCGGCGGTGCTGGAAAAATCATGCCACAAGGACTTAATGAAGCAATCGTAGCAATCCGGTTTATCATTGCATTGGAATTAGTAAAGGATTCTTTGGATACTACGTGGATACAAGAAGTAAATGAAAAGCTATTTGCACCCATGGTTAAATTGCTGCTCCCTCAGAAGATGCACATTCATAATATTCCGGTATGGATCAACAGTGCAATCGGAAGTATGGGGTTATTCTTTCAAGAAGAGGAATGGGTGAAGGAGGCAACAAAGAACCCATATCATGTTTATGAGCAGATTAGAAAAGGGGTTACCGACAGCGGTTTCTGGTATGAGGGCTCCATTCATTACAATTTTTTCGCCTTGGAAGGTTTGATGAGCTTTTTAGTGTTTGCAAAAGCTTATCATTTGGAAATCCCAGCTGATATTAATGAGACAGTCTTTCATATGTTGGAAGCTGCTTATGAATATGCTTTTGATAACGACCTCTTTCCGAATCCTAGCGATGGATGGCCGAATATATCATTAAAAACATATTCCTATATCTATTTCATGGGTTATAAAGTATTTGGTGAAAAGGTTCTTCCTTTTATAAAGCATATTGAAAATACTCCGGGAGAGAGAGGAAAGCTTCCGTTATCAGAGCCTTACTATTATAAGAATAAGATATCTCTGGAACGTATACTTTTTGGACCGGATATTATGGAGCTTAAGGCAGAGGAAATTAAATCAAGGGGATCCAAGAATTTTAGTGGCTCCAACTGTGCGATTCTGCGGAATAATGAGTTTAATGTATTTTTAAAATACGGACATCAAACAAAAAGCCATGCGCATCCAGATAAGATGAATATTGAAATCATGGTTGGAGGTAAGGTTTTAACAAAGGACTTATCAAATTCAGGCTATGCCTCAAAATTATGCAATGGCTGGCATAGAACCATTGCAGCTCATAATACCTGTGTTGTCAATGGAATGTCAACGGATATTACAAAAAGCGGTGAGGTGACACAATTTTCTGACAACCTTATTGAGGCTAAAGCAATGGCATATGAAGGCGTTATGTACACCAGAAAATTTGAGCTAAGAGATGAAACACTATTGGATTCTTTTTTAGTGAGTTGTGAGAAATCTAGCGTCATTGATTGGTTTTTCCATTTTGAAACACCAATTGAGACAGAGCAGTTAAAATTAAAAGAGGTTAATTTATTTACGGAATATCCTTATGTGACTAAGGTATCGGAGATAGAAACAGAGGAGAAAACTCTTATTTTAAAGAATGATTTGGTAACTATGCAGCTGATTTTGGAAGAAGGGGTAAAGGTATATTTCACAAAAACCTACAATAATCCTGCCAACACCATGAGAGATACAATTATTTTAAGAAAAGAAGGTAAGGAAGCCAGATTTCAGAATGTAATAACAAAATTAAAGAACGGGCTGAATTAACCGCACAGTAGGAATAGTTTTAATATGAAGGAGGAGAAAGATGAGTACATCATTTTCATTAGAAGGTAAAATCGCACTGGTAACCGGTGCATGTTATGGTATTGGGTTTGCAATTGCATCCGGATTTGCGAAGGCGGGGGCAACCATTGTTTTTAATGATATTAAGCAGGAATCAGTGGATAAGGGCCTCTTGGCGTACCAGGAAGCAGGAATTAAGGCATATGGATATGTATGTGATGTTACCAAAGAAGAACAGGTAACAGAAATGGTTGCTAAGATTGAGAAAGAAGTTGGAGTAATTGATATCTTAGTCAATAATGCTGGAATTATCAAAAGAATTCCAATGTGCGAAATGTCAGCAGAAGAGTTCCGCCAGGTAGTAGATGTGGATTTAAATGCACCATTTATTGTAGCAAAAGCAGTAATTCCAGGTATGATCAAAAAAGGGAATGGTAAAATTATCAACATTTGTTCTATGATGAGTGAATTGGGACGAGAGACTGTATCTGCATATGCAGCAGCAAAGGGTGGTTTAAAGATGCTCACTAAAAATATTGCTTCAGAGTACGGTGAGTTTAACATTCAGTGCAACGGTCTTGGACCTGGATATATTGCAACACCACAGACAGCTCCACTTCGTGAAGTTAGTGCGGATGGAAAGAGACATCCATTTGATCAGTTTATTCTAGCAAAGACACCGGCTGCTCGTTGGGGAGAGGCAGAAGATTTGGTAGGTCCAGCTGTGTTCCTGGCATCGGAAGCGTCCAATTTTGTCAATGGACATATCCTTTATGTGGACGGCGGAATCTTAGCGTATATTGGAAAGCAACCAGAATAATTGCAATAAGATTCAAAAAAGTAAAGGGAAATTAGTGGTGTCAAAATAGTTAAGAATGAATAGTGGCTAGTGTAAAAAAAGTTTTTCATGCACAATGGAAAGGGATGGTATTTAATATGAAGATAGCATTAATTAATGAAAATAGTCAGGCAGCAAAGAATGAAATGATAGCAAAGGCACTAACCGATGTGGTGACACCAATGGGCCATGAGGTATTTAATTATGGAATGTATGGAGCCGAAGATAAGGCACCGCTTACTTATGTACAGAACGGTATCCTTGCCGCAATATTATTGAATTCTGGTGCGGCAGATTATGTAATTACGGGCTGTGGAACCGGAGAGGGAGCTATGCTAGCTTGCAACTCTTTCCCAGGAGTTTTATGCGGACATGTTGTTGATCCGTCCGATGCTTATATGTTTGCACAAATCAATGATGGCAATGCCATTGCACTTCCTTTTGCAAAAGGATTTGGATGGGGTGCAGAACTTAATTTAACTTATATCTTTGAAAAGTTGTTCCAAGGAGAAAGTGGACAGGGCTATCCAAAAGATAGAGTTATTCCGGAACAAAGAAATAAAAAGATTTTAGATGAGGTAAAGAAAGTAACTCATGTAGATATGATTACAATTCTTAAAAATATTGATCAGGAATTATTAAAAGGGGCGATTGCCGGCGAGAAATTTGGAGAGTTTTTCTATGCCAACTGCAAAGATGACGAAATTAAAGCATTTATAAAAAGTATTTTATAAAGCGGAGGTTAGGTTATGGGATGTAGACATAGTAAGTTAAGAAGGATAACAGCACTAATTGTATTGATAGCCATCGTAATTACTGGTATGCCTAATACCGTCCATGCACAAGATAAAACTTATATAATGTACCAGATAAAAGATGGGGATACAATTAAGAAAATAGCTGATCGATACAATACAAGCATTGACAGCATTATGAAATTAAATAATATAAAAAATTCAAATGTATTTTATTCCGGAAAAGAAACCAAGGTACCGATAGCCTCGGTAACTTATGTGGTAAAAAAAGGAGATACACTTTCAAAGATAGCGAGAACTCACGGTACCACAGTTGATACTATTGCGAAATTAAATGGAATCAAAGATGAAAATAAGATACAAACAGGCCAAAAACTTATCGTAGTAAAAGAGGAACATGTAGAGAGTACAACTTCTGTAAACAATGAGGAAACCTTAGTAAGAACACAGAAGGAATTATTAAATGCCCTTGCATCGAAAAGTTCTACGGTGATTCGAATTGCTACTGAAAAAAAGATTACTTTTGAAATTCCAAAAAAGAATTATAACGCAAAAGTTTTGATTGTAGATGCGAAAAATTCGGAAGTTAAGAACGAAGGAACATTTCATCATATATTAATTCAAGCCATTAAGACATCAACCTTTTATGAATATGGCAGTAAGAATACCATTATTATAAAAGCTTCTACAGCACATTTGGTAATGGAAAAGACCGCTGTACCTGGAAAGATTATTGTGGAAGATACGAATAAAGAGCTTACTATCGATAACTATACGAAGAAGCAGATGACACTTCAGACGTCAGATACAGTATTAACAGTAAAGGCTGAAAATTCGGTGGAAGTGAAACAAGGTATCGTAAAGAAGGAAAGCAAGTTGAATCAAATAAAACCAACAGTAGCACCAACTACGAAGCCGACCGCAGTACCTACTACGAAACCAACCGTAGTACCTACAATTACTCCAACTGGTACTCCAAATCCAACTACTGCTATGCCAGAACCAACGAGCATACCAACGGATATACCGACACCGGTGCCGACAACGATACCGCCGACTAATGTACCAACAATAAGTCCGACACCAATACCACAGCTACCTTCTGATATTGTTGATTTTTCAACCTGGAAATTACAACTTCCGATAGCAGGAGAATCTGGTTTATCAGTAAAAGAAGTAGGCCCTGAGGACTTAAACAACGGTTTTGTTCATGATGAATACTTCTATGTTGATACAGATGGTGGTATTGTGTTCCACTGCCCTGTGGATGGATTTAAGACAGCAAACACGAATTATGCGAGAACCGAGCTTCGAGAGATTATCGATGGAAAAAATCCAGCGGTGAACTGGGGATTTCAAGGAACCCATATTTTAAGGACCAGTGAGAGTGTTGAGAAAGTATCATCCAATGGAAGGACTGTAGTTTCTCAGATTCATGGAATCTATCCAAACGGTGATAATGGACCGGTGCTAGTTAAGGTACAGTATGAACATGATTTAAAAGCGGTTGTTGTTATGTTAAAAACAGGAACAGCGCCTAATGCTGCAGAGCAAAGGGGATATTTTTATGGTGTAGAATTAGGCCAGCGCTTTGAAACTGAAATTAAATGTGTGGAGGGTGTTTTATATGTAACCATCCAAAGCGAAGGAAGAAAAGAGACCTATACCATTAACTTCATGGAAATGGACCCTACATGGGGAGGGCAGCTTGGTTATTTCAAAGTAGGAAACTACATACAGGATAGTGATGTAAATTATGAAAACGAGGCTGCTACTGTTAAGGTTTATTCCATCGAGACATTTCATGATGACTCTTATGTGGAGCAGGTTCCAATTGAAGGACTTGCAATGAAACAGACAGAGGTGACCTTAGATGTTGGTGAAACCATCGGATTAGAACCTGTTTTTACACCAGTGGACACCACGAATAAGGCAGTAACTTGGAATGTAGTCAGCGGACAGAATAAGGTAGCGGTGAACAAGCATGGAGTTGTTACTGCAATAGCAGAGGGTGAAGCAATTGTTAGAGCAACTAGCAAAGAGAATAACAGTGTTTTTGCTGAGTGCGTCTTGACCGTAACATTAGATTCGAAACAAGAGGTAATTGCTCTTTATGAGCAGGACTTTGGTAAAGATATGCCTTATGATATCGCTAATGCAAGTGAGTGGCTACTTAGCACGACAGGATATGGTAAGGTGGAAGTAGAACAAGAGGGAGATAATTTTATATTAAAGCTAACCGATACGGATATGGCTGGAACAGCAAAATCCTTGGTTTATTTTCCAGAGCAATATGGAACTACTACGCTTAGCTATCGGATTCGAGTGGATGAAATTTTAGTAAAAGACCCAGAGGGAGCAAAAGCTCAGGCATCTTATCTCTACTTACCAGTAGGAGGCCAGGATGGTTTCATGAATGCAGCGGATGAGATGTTCCGTATTAGAAATGGTGCAACTTATCAAGGAGGAACACTAATTAATCATCGTTGGCAGCTATCCCACTCTTATTCGGATGCAACAATGAATTATGCAGCTACCGAGTTTAAGATTGGAGAATGGAAAGAAATCACGGTCGTTATAACACCTGATAACGGTACAGCAAATGCGAATAAAACTGATGTCTATGTAGATGGCTATCGAGTCGCAAGTCAGATGAACAACAATAAGATCAATAGCTATATTAATCAAGCAGAGTTTTATACTGGTACGAAGGATCAGGTTAGTTTCAGTATTGATGATGTGAGAATTTACTCCGGAGAAAAAGTAAGGGAAGCAGAAGATGCTCTGCCACCAACGAGCATTACCCTTGGAACTGCACCATCTACGATGGCAACTGGTGACTCCTTTAAGCTTACAACATACATTACACCGGCAGATGCCAAAGAAGCGGTAACTTATCTAATTACAAGTGGAGCAGACCTCGTATCTGTAAGTAAGGATGGGTTGGTAACAGCAATCAAGCCAGGAACTGCAACCGTTCGTGTACACAGTACCGGACACGAAGAAATCTTTTCAGAAATTACGCTAACTATCGTGGAGGAGAGCTCTATCGTACGTGTAGAGTCCATTGAGCTACCTGAAAAAATCATCAATTTAGCAGAAGGAGAAGAGAAACAGCTATTTCCAATCCTACTTCCGCTAAATGCGACGGAGCAAAAGGTAAGCTATGAAGTGATTCACGGTTTTGATGTAATTAGTGTTTCTGCAGAAGGTATCTTAAGTACTAAGAATACAGGTGTCGCTACTGTGCGTATTACATGTATGGACAACAGCCGATTGTATGTAGATTGTGATATTTCTGTTACAAGGAAGACAAATGAGGGAACAGTGATATTTAGAGATACGTTTGATGAAACACTGGACTTAACAAAATGGACACTGGCTACCTCTAATTTTAACGATACAATCACGGAAGTAAAGGACGGATCACTTCATCTGGTAGATAACAATACAAGTGGTCAGCCAAGAGCCTATGTCTCTTTTGAACCACAGGCCTCAACCTTTAGCATCGAGTTTAAGGTAAAAATGTCTGCTGATACCATATACAACTCGAACAAAGTATCTGCCCTATGTGTTGCATTTGGTACTGGTACGATAACTAGTACAGCAAGTGAAACATTCCGATTTAAAACCTCTGCTGATGTGGCAAATGGAGAAGTTACGAATCGTAGGTTTGTATATAGCAAGGAAGAAGGCGCTAGCGGATTTTATGACTTGAGTAAGAACTATGAACTGGAGGAGTGGTATACTGTAAAATTAGTGACTACACCAAACGATGGTTCTACGAGAGCGAATACAACAGATATCTATATTAACGATACATTAATGATAGAAGGTGCCGCGAATAAAACAAACGCCGCCATCATTGATAAATTAATATTCCAAACAGGAACAGCCGATTTAACAGAGTTCTGGATTGATGATGTTACGATAACAGCTGGTAATTCTAGTAGTGAAACACCTGGTGAAAATCCAGGATACCAATTAGTATACGAAGAAGATTTTGAAAATGGCTCTTTACCAGAAGCAAGTTCCACTACAAACCCTTCCATTCGTCCATCGTGGAAGCTTACGACAGGGGAAAGCTCTCTCTCTGAGATAGCTCTTGATACAATAGACAATTCTGCACTGAAATTGTTTGATTCTGATACGAGCAGTCAACCAAAGGCACAACTTATATTTAACCCTATCACCGATAAGGCAACGATTGAATTTCGCTTAAAAATGGAAAGTGATAAAGTTTATATCGACGGAACGAATCAAAAAGCTTCTGCATTTTGCGTTGTGTTTGGTTCTACTTCGGATGGAAATATTGCAACAAAAGCGAATGAAATGTTCCGATTTAAAACAACCGCAACAGTAGATACAGCCTCTGGCTCTGCAATTTCTTATCGTAAGTATCAATATGAAAATTCAGATGGAAAATCCTTTGTAACATTGGATGCACCGAGCTATGAATTGAATACTTACTACACAATAAAATTCGTTATTACGTTAGGAGATACTCAAAAGACAGAGATTTATATTGATGGAGTGAAAGTTGCAGAAGGTTACCATAAGAAGAATACGAATACGGTTGATACGATATTATTTCAAAGTGGATCAATGGATTTAACAAATTATTGGATTGACAATGTTAAGATTTATCAGGGTCATAATGTATAATTATCAGAATAATTTCTAATCTTGTAAAATTTACATTATTCGCACTATAGGACTGGTAATCGAAACATGATTTGATTTAGCTGCTATCATGTAACTTAGCAAAAGATAAATAGAAATAAATAATATGAAATGTTGCTTCCCAGATAGTTTATAGTGAAATGACTATTGCATTATATTTGCAGAACAAAATGTAATGCAATAGTCACAGGAGGCACGATGGGAGTGCATATGAAGAAGAAAAGAATGCAAAAGGTTAAGAAAGAAAGTAAAGAGAATACTTGGGGAAAAAGTACGGAAGATAGTAAGTCTGATAACAGAAAAGAAAATACTAAAGTAGAAAATACTAAAAAAGAAAGAACTAAAAAAGAAAAAACTAAGTTTACAATATTTTGGAAAATCTGTTTGGGGTATCTAGTGCCTATCTTTTTTATCCTTCTGCTTGGCATAATTTCTTATCAGAAAGCAAGTGAAGGATTGATTCATAATTATGAAGAAGCTACTAGTCAAACGATACGAATGACATCGAATTACTTGGGATTAATTACAGATACTGTAGAAGCAGTGGCGATAGAATATATCAATGATAAAGATTTAAATAATTATGTTAACGGTGGTAAATATGACGTTACGAAATTTGTTGAATTCATGGATAAGACAACTAGAAAATTATCAAACGTAGTAACAAGTAATGAATATATTATGAATGCCCACATTATACCTAGAGAAAGCTACAACCTCTTTACTTCCTCAAAGAATGGAAATAAAGGATTTTATAGTTCCTTAGAAGGACAAGGTGAGCTGGCAATGTTTCAGGACGATGCTGTAAATGATGCTTGGATCGGATCGCATCCAGAAATCGATCGGGAACTTGGCCTCAATGGAAATAGTTACTTCATGTCCTATGTTCGCTCTATACGTAGCTTTTCTCAGAGAAATGCAGTGGTCGTAATTGATGTTAGTTATGAAGCCTTACATAAGCAACTATCTCAGTTATCCTTTGGGGAGAATAGTATCGTTGGTCTTGTCACCAGAGATGGAAGAGAACTTGCCTTGGATGAACACGGAGATATTATTTCTGATGTTGTGTTTGCTGGTAATGTTGATGTAGATATTCTAAGCGATGGAGATAAGGAAAGGGATACCTATGTGAAGTATGATGGACAAGATTACTTCTTAATGCAACAACGTGTGTCTGATACAAATGCTTTTCTCTGTGCATTGGTACCAAAGGCATTGATTATGAGGCAAGCACTTGAGATAAAAAATATCGTGTTAATCATAGTTAGTCTTGCTTGTATCGCTGCTATCGTAGTTGGAATAATGATATCGAAAGGAATTAGCCAAGGAGTGACTAAGTTAAATCGTAAGCTCCAACAAATTGCGGAGGGTGATTTAACAACGCGTATTGATTTAAAGCGCAGAGATGAAATTTCAGAGGTTGCACATAATACCGAGAAGATGGTTGATAGTGTTAGGCTTTTAATTAAAAAAGTGAATGAAGTATGTGGGCGTGTTTTAATTTCTTCCGATCAAGTGATTAGTACCTCCAATAGCATTTCAAGCTCAACAGATAAAATAGCTGGGGCAATCCATGAAATTGATATTGGAATCTCTGAACAAGCGGTAGATTCTCAAAACTGTCTCGTACAAGTGGATGATTTATCAAACAGTATTCTATTAATAAATCAGCATGTGAATGGAACTGAAATATTAGTATCTAAGACAAGAGAGTCAATTCACCGAAGCCTTGAAAAGATGAATCTCCTAACTGAAAAATCAACGAAAACATCTGGTATCACAGAAAATGTGGTGAATAATATTAATGAACTTAGCAGACAATCTACAACGATTGATAGCATCGTGTCAGTAATCGATGAAATTGCGGAACAAACCAATTTATTATCGTTAAATGCAAGTATAGAAGCTGCTCGTGCGGGAGAAGCTGGTAAGGGATTTGGAGTAGTATCTGAGGAGATAAAGAAACTTGCATTACGTTCAAAAGAGTTAGCAGGGCAAATCAAATCGATTGTATCTAATATCCATAAGCAGACGAGCGAAACAGTAACGATAACAAAGCAAGCTAAGGTGATGGTTTCTGAGGAAGCAAATTTGATGAAACAAACCATCGATTCGTTTGTGGAAATGGAAGATGGAATGAATGTACTACTAGATATCATGATGAAAATAAGTACTGATATTGAGAATATGAATACCATGCGAACTGTTACATTAGAAGCGATAGAAAATATTTCAGCAGTATCTGAGCAAACTTGTGCAGCATCTGGGACCGTGAATGATACTATGCAGATGCAGGTGAAAAAAGTAGTAGATTTACAAGAAGTAGCAAAGGAATTAAAGATGAATGTAAATGATTTAGAAGAATCCATTACGAAATTTAAGATAGATTAATCATAGCTTTTGTACCCTTGCTTTATTTAATTATGAAAAAACACCAAAAAAGAGCCTTTTTATTTGAAAAATTCATTTATTTATGATATGATTTGCCTATATCAAATTTAAATTAGTTAAAATAAATACTTTTTTAAGGATAAATTTCTTTCAGATAAAGGTATTGTAAAATGTTGCAGGTTAAGCTACTGTTGATAAACTGCTCGGAATTAGCAAAAGGGAGTTAACAAAATGAAGTTCATTAAGAACAGTGTTTTGAGTATATTATTTGTTGTTGTGATGCTGATAGGATTAACAGGATGCGATAATTTAAAAAGAAATTCTGCTTCTAGTCTAGAGAGTAAGGTGGAAGAGAAGAAGAAAAAAATTGTTACTGTTTGGACAAAAGATAGGCATGATGCAGAATTTCAGTTGGAAAAAATAGAGGAATATAACGCAAGTAATTCAGATAATATTGAAATTAGATATTCTATATTTTCTGATAATTACCTTCAAGCAGTAGACTTGGCATTTCAAAGTAATAGCGCTCCTGATATTCTTGTTTTTACATCACAGGTATTTAATAATTATGTAGTGTCAGACCAATTTGCAGACTTGACTCCATTTATGGATAAAGAATTCAAGGAGACGTTCTCATCCAGTATGATTGAAGGGTTAAATGTCATAGATGGGAAATGTTATTACATACCTACAGCAGCAACGATATGCCGGTTGTTTTATAATAAAGATATTTTTGAGAGAGTAGGGGTTTTGGAACCACCAAGAACTTTGGATGAGATGGTGGAGATAGCCCAAAAAATAACCAAAGAATTATCCGGAGAAGGTATCTATGGATTTTCTGCCAATATGAAGTATCCCAATTCTGCACTGAATCGCTCTTTGATGCCAATGGCGCAAATGGGCCTGGGAATTCGAAGTGGTTTCGACTTTAAAAAAGGAGTTTATGATTTTTCTGGGTATCAAACTATTCTTGAGGAGTGGAGAACATTATTATCGCCGGAATGCGCTTATCCCAATAGTGACTCTTTAGATATTGATCCTCTGAGAAAATTATTTGCTGCAGGAAAGATTGGTATGTATATGTCCTATGCCCATTCAGAATTAGGAGTATATGAAAACCAATTTCCGATGGAACAGGAGTGGAGGTGCACCGAAATACCTGTAGTTGGCGGTATCATCCTTGGTGCACAGAATTACTCTTTAAATAATGGTTATCTATTCAATGCCAAAAGTAAAAATCTAGATGCGGCATGGAAGGCTTATGTATCTGTATTTGCTGATATTGATAATTTAGCGGAATATCATTCGCAGGGACTAGGAATATCAACAGTTCCAAAAGTTTTAGAAAGAGCTACCTTAAATCAAAGTTACATAGACAACCCAGCGCTATTAGTTGGTGAGAACGATAAAATATGGCCTAAGGTTCCTCATGAAGCAAATGTAAATGCAATCGTCGTGGATGGACTTGATATGTATAATACCTTTGCCGAACTAATCTACGGAACGATGGACATAAAAGAAGGATTATCAGATTTGACTAAAAGGTACAATAAGGCATATCAAGAAGGAATTAATTCAGGGATTGGTGAAGTATATAAAATAGATGATTTTGATCCACTGAATCCATAGATAAGACTTTATAAAGATGGGTTACCTATAGCTTGGTAAGTCATCTTTTTTTCAGAGGTCAAGATAAAGGTAAAAAGCAAGTGAGAATAGTAGTTAAAGGTTTAACTTGATTTGTATAGGTACTAGGCACATAGACGGGAGTTATAATGAAACGATTCATAAAAAATACAAAATTTAAGACTAAAATAATTTTATTATTTTTAACTCTGTTGTTGTTACACAGTACGATTGCAGGGACTTTATATTACAAATATACTTACAAAGACACCTTAAGTAATTACTATCAGAGCTCTGAAGACACTATTTATCAGCTTAATGTACATATGTATAGCAGATTTCGTTCTATCGCAAAGAGTGTTAATGCCTTAAGTAATAATATGTCCTTTGCAAATCCGATGAGTGTTTTTTTACGTAATCCCGATACTTTAAATTATGCAAAGCTTATGGGAGATGTAGCAGATTCAATCACGGAAATGCAAATGAGTGATGATTATATTCATTCCATCTATATCTATACAAAATATGGGGATTTTGATAATTTTGTACGTATTAAAAAACATGGTATAAAGTTTGAAGAGACAGAAGTTTATCAATATTTTGAGGAGCACCCGGATGAGACAGTAGCTTGGTTTCCTGCAATGGAAAACCCAGTATTTATAGGAACTGATATTGTCATACCAATTGTGTATAAATTCGCAATAGGAAGAGAGAACATCTTTATTTTAATCAATTTAGACCAGTCCAAAATAAGTGACTACCTAAATGAAACCTACAATTCTTATGAGAAGATTTTTATAGTAGACAAGAATGGAAAGAACATCATAAATCTTGATGATAAATACAAAGAAATACCTTTAATCAGACATCAGGGGGATGATTTAGATGAAATGGCATTATGTCAACCATTGAAAATCGGAGAGGACGATTACCTGGTAACTTCTACTATGATGAAGGGAAACAGCTGGGAAATCTATGCTCTTAAGTCCACAGAATCTTTATTAGGGAATCTAACGAGTTTAAGAAAATTTATATCCTTGGAACTATCCATTAGCGCGCTACTTGCATTGTTCATCATAATTCTTTGTGTGAGATCATTAACAGCACCACTTGGTCGATTGGTTAATATTATGGATAAGACAATAAAAGAAGGATTTCATATTAAGTTTCATTATCCATATAAAGATGAGGTTGGAAATCTGGCAAAGAGTTTTAATTATATGGTTGAGGAAATAGAAGGTTTAGTTACCGAATTAAATCTTCATATCGAAGCGTTGAAAGAAGAAAAAGAGGCGTTAAAGGTCGTGCAAGAGCAGAAAAGAATCGCTGAGATAAAGGCACTTCAAGCACAGATTAATCCACATTTTCTATATAACACTCTAAATACGATTACATGGCAGGCAGCAGACCAAGGTGCAAAAGAAATTAGCATCTTATCAAAATCCCTCGGTAGTTTTTTTCGTATTGCTCTTAGCAAAGGGAGAGAAATCATTACCATACGCGAGGAATTAGAACATGTGAAAAGCTACTTGGAGATTCAAAAAATACGTTACAAGTCAAAGATAAATTATTCGATTGAGATAGATGATGAAATAAAGGATTGTAGTATCATAAAAATTTTACTTCAACCGCTGGTGGAGAATGCAATCTACCATGGCATAAAAACAAAAGAAGGCCATGGGAATATTAGTATAGCAGCTGTAATGAAGATGGATGAGCTTACAATACCTGCAATTAAGTTATGCGTAGAAGACGATGGACTTGGAATTGAAAAAAATCAGCTGGAAATATTAAATGCTGGTTTGTCGAAAGGAATTGTTGATAGTAAGAATGGATACGGAATATACAATGTAAATCAACGGTTAAAGTTAACTTATGGTGAGATTTACGGATTATCCTTAGAAAGTAAACTTGGAGAATGGACAAGAGCAACAATCATCATACCGGTTCAGAAGTTAGATTGAAAATAAATTTTCTCATCTCGGAAATTTTGTGCCTACGTAATCCACGGCACAAATTTCCGATGCGCACAGAACATGTGTAGTAATGGAGGTAAGGATGTATCAGATAATTATTGCAGATGATGAAGAAGATGTTAGAGAGATACTTGCTAGAAATATTAATCAATCAGGAAAAGAGTTTCAAGTCATTGGGACAGCAGAAAATGGTGTTGATGCGCTTCGTTTAGTAAAGGAATTAAACCCAAGTATCGTTATTACTGATATTTGCATGCCAGTCTTGGGAGGATTGGAGTTAATTAAGTCTATTCAAGATTTTGATCCAAGTATAAAAACGGTTGTTATTAGTGGGCATGATGAATTTTCCTATGCAAAGAAAGCAATGGCACTAGGGGTTACGGAATATCTATTAAAACCATTTTTACCAGAGGAATTGTTCGAAGTTTTATATAAAATCAAAGACAATTTAGATCATCAGATAGCACTAACAAAAAATATTACAAAGATGCAAAATCAAATTGAGAAAAATTTGATATATTCCCAAGAACGTTTTTTAAAGAAAGTAATTGAGGGTTCTTATCAAGAGAGTGAGATTATCTTAGAGGGAGAAAATGTTCAGATTGATTTAACTGCGAAAGTATATTGTACAGGTATATTTAAGGTCTCAGTTAACACAGGGCATCATGCGAAGGAGCTGAATGGTGATAGAGTTATTGCGGATTTTTTTAGTATAATCAAGGAACAGTATTTTGATCCTGAGATAAAAATCTACGCAATTAGTTTTGAAGAAAATCAAATTGTTTTGATTTTCTGTGGAGCTTGTAGAAATCATTTGCTATTTTTTAAGCATATAGAGCAGGGAATCGAGAAGATAAATGAAAGCATGGAACGTTATTATCATACGAAAGTGAATGGAGTTTTAGGAAATGCTTATGAGAGTATAGAAAAGATTTCAATATCCTATCAGGAAGCATTATCAGCCTGGAAGAGAGTGTTGGATTTTAAAGTAAATATCGTTCGATATGACGAAGGTAAAAAAAGAAATGATACCGAAGAAATTGGGATAAGGCAAAAACCAAAAGAGTTAGAACTTAGTCTATTACTTCATATTCAAATGAATCGAAGAGAAAAAGCATTAGAAGCTTTACAAGAAATTTTTGTTTCCTATGCTTCCTATGGCATTGAATATATGGAATTTGTTAATGTATCGCTAGTAGAACTAGTATTTCGCATCTCAGAATCCTTAGCGAAAGCAGGCGGGAATCTTGGTGTTTGGGAGGATGACAAAGTTATTCATTACCTAAAGAGACATTTTACGTATGGAAGTCTAATGGAAGCAAAGAGTGTCCTTGAAGATTATATCATTCGGTGTTGTGAAGAATTTTCTATTATAAACGAGAAACAGAGTGAAAAGATTGTTTACAATGTTAAGATGTTAATAGAGAATAACTTAAGCAATGAGGAATTTAATATTGAAGAAGCTTCGGCACAATTATTTTTTAGTCACAATTACGTCCGCCAAGTATTTAAACAAAAAACAGGAGAGAGCTTTAATGATTATCTCTTTCGTCGTAGAATGGAAGTAGCTTTAGAGTTATTAAAAAATCCTTCTCAAAAAATCCGTGAAATTGCTCTCAGTATCGGATATAGTAATCAAAGATATTTTGCCAGTTGTTTTAAGAAATATTATAATTGTACACCTACGGAATATCGGGAAAAGTTAGGTATATAAAAACGAGTGGAAAACGTTTCGCTAGACGTTTCCACTCGTTTTTTGATTCCATATCAAAATTCTGTTTGTACCGTTTTGTTTTGATTGTTTCGATGATTATGTCTTAAATGTTTTGATGATTACGTTTTAAGGCTGATTATCCGTTGGCGGAATAATAATAACTGGAGGAGGTGTAGTTGTTGGTTCTACCGGATTCTCATTTCCATCGTCTGGATTCTCTGGTTCAATTGGTGTTTCATTATCTTCTTCATCAGTTGGTGGAGCAACCGTCCCTTCACTATGAATAGGACAAGGATTTGTGATATCACCTGTTGGTAAGAGATATGGTTTATCATCGGTTGAACCTTTTTCGTCTTTAATCAAGAAAACTTTTTCCACCAAGGAATCTAATGGACAATAAGGGCTTGCAAAATATCCAGATACCTTACAGATACTTACTTTTTGATGAACTGTACAGGTTTGTGTTGGAACAGTTCCCTTAGCAAAATATTCGGTTCTTGTGCAATCACCGCTTAATGCTTTATCACAAAGTCCAGGAACTGCTAGTTGACCTGATTTTGTACATATCCTAGCAGTAACAATGGAGTCTGGTTTTACAAATGCTTTGTTCTCTAACTTAAGAGTAGAATGGATTTCCTCCATAATATTTCGCCACATTACTTTGTGGTATGATTTTTCCTTTTGTGGGAAATTATAGTCAAATCCTGTCCATATAGCAGAAGTATAATAAGGAGTGTATCCAACAAACCATAAATCGTAGTCTTTCGTTGAGGTTCCGGTCTTACCAGCAATAGGCATGGAGTAATTACGGAATCCAATGCTTGTTGCAGTACCTCTCTTAATAGTATCTTCCATTGCATTCGTTAATAACCATGCAGTAGAAGTATACATTACCTGCTTCGAACTTGGCTCGTTTGAAAGAATAACTTTACCATTCTGGTCTACGACCTTAGTGTAATAAATAGGCTCATTATAAACACCGCCATTGGCAATTGCAGCATATCCAGCGGTTAATTCTACGTTTGTTACACCATCAGTAATTCCACCTAAGGCAAGAGAAACACCGATATCAGTATATGTTTTTCCATTCTTTACTTTTAACTCAACTAAATCAAATCCAAGACTTGTTAAATAATCAAAACCTTTTCTTGGTGTTACTGCCTCCATAAAACGGCAAGCAATAATATTCATAGAGTTATAGATACCTTCACGCATCGTACTTAATCCCTTATACTTCTTGTTCCAGTTTGTTACGGTATCTTTACCATTTGGATAAGTGTATTCTGAGTCGTCCATTACACTTGCTAAAGTATAACGGCCAGAATCAAGAGCTGGAAGGAAGGATGCTAGTACCTTAAAGGTAGAACCAACCTGACGCTTGGAGCTTGATGCACGGTTTGTTGTACGGTTACCGGTCTTAGTACCACGGCCACCATATAAAGCTACAACATTACCATTGTGCTGGTCCATAATAGTCATTGAAGTCTGTGGCTGTAAGGTAATTTCCTTTTTCTCTACATATACCTGATTCTCTTTTACCTTTGAATTGCGGAATTCTTCAATTTTTGCTTCCATATCTTCTTTACTATACCCTAAGGAGTTGATGCCCACCTTTGGGGTATAAGGTTCATGAAAGTAAAGACCCTCTGTATCCTTAAAATCTTTAAAATACTCAAGCATATCATTGAAGTGATAGTGAGTAGCATTATCCTCATCATCATAAACAGACAATTCATATTTCATCTCATAATAAGAACCTTCCCCAATGGCTGGAAAGTTTGATTCATCTTGAAAATATTTATCTACGATACCTTGAATCGTTTTGTCCTGAGTGGAAAAGATTTTTAAACCATTACTAAAAAGCATGTATGAGGCATCATCCTGAGTATATCCCTTTTTCGTCTGAAGATCGGATAAAACTTGATTAATCACTGCATCTGTGAAATAGGAATAATACGTGCTTGGTGCCTTCTCCTCATTGTATTGTTTAATACGGCTGTACACATCGTCAGCTAAAGCCGCATCATAATCTTTTTGAGTAATGTATCCAAGGCGCAACATATTATCTAAGCAACTCTGTCTACGTTCTGCATTCATTGCTGGATAGTTAATTGGATTACGAAATACTGGAGAAAGAGCAATTGGAGCAATAACAGAGGCTTCTGATAAAGTTAATTCAGAAACATCTTTCCCAAAGTAACTCTGAGCTGCAGTCTGCACACCATACGTGCCATTACCAAGGTTAATGTTATTTAGATAAGCTTCTAAAATCTCATCTTTCGTATAGATATCTTCAAGTTTAATTGCAAGGTATTGCTCCTGTATCTTACGAACAATCTTATCAACAGCATTTGGCTCATTACCATAATTAAATACTTTTGCCTTTATTAACTGTTGCGTAATGGTACTTCCACCAAAGCCGAGGTCTTTCGTTTTTAATACAGAGAAACCAGCACGAAAAATACCATAAACATCAATTCCATCATGCTCGTAAAAACGTTCATCTTCTAGAGCGACGAAGGCATGTTGTAGTACATCGGGGATTTTATCAATGGAAACTAAAACACGGTTGGATTCTGCACCAATTAACTTTTGTGCTAAGGTACCATCACTATAGTAAATATAGCTAGCAAAACCTTCTGGATCGATATTAACCTGACCGATGTCAGGGGCTGATCCTATGATCCCTTTCATGGCTCCAGAAATAGCTATTACGCCAACGATGCCTAGACAAACAATACTTATCATACTAACGCGAAATAGCGTTATACGAATCTTCGTATTAAGTCGCTTACTTGTAGATTTAATATTTCGTTGTTTTTTTATAACACCTTTTCTACTAAAATCCATAGGTAACCTCCTAATGTTAGAGAGACTTTAAAAATACTACATAGAAAATATTTCCATTTTACTAATTATCCAATTTTAGCATAACAACATAGAAATTGCAATGAAAGTAATACTGGCTGCTACTCTACGAGGATTATAGGCCCAATTTAGTCTTTAGTTAGATTTTCTCTAACAAGAAAAAGCATGCCTAATTAGATTTTCCTAGGCATAAAAAAAGAATGAAAAGCTTATTTCGTATGCTTTTCATTCTTTTATAAAGGTAAGTTAGTATGATAACTAACCAGTTTTTATATTTTATAAATTGTCTAAATCAATATTCCTTAAGGCTGATTATCTGTTGGCGGAATAATAATAACTGGAGGAGGTGTTGGTGTAGTTGTTGGTCCTACCGGTATCTTATTTCCTTCGTCTGGATTCTCTGGCCCAATCGGTGTCTCATTATCTTCGCCATCCGTTGGTGGAGCAACAGTCCCTTCACTATGAATTGGACAAGGAGTTGTCATATCACCTGTTGGTAAGATATATGGAGTATCATCTGTTTGACTCTTTTCGTCTTTAATCAAGAAAACTTTTTCCACCAAGGAATCTAGTGGACAATAAGGGCTTGCAAAATGTCCAGATACCTTACAGATACTTACTTTTTGATGAACCGTACAGGTTTGTGTTGGAACGGTTCCCTTAGCAAAATATTCGACTCTTGTGGTGTCACCGCCTAATGCTTTATCACAAACTCCTGGAATTGCTAGTTGACCTGATTTTGCACATATCCTAGCAGATACAATGGAGTCTGGTTTTGCAAATGCCTTATTCTCTAACTTAAGAGTAGAATGGATTTCCTCCATAATATTTCGCCACATTACTTTGTGGTATGATTTTTCCTTTTGTGGGAAATTATAGTCAAATCCTGTCCATATAGCAGAAGTATAATAAGGAGTGTATCCAACAAACCATAAATCGTAGTCTTTCGTTGAGGTTCCGGTCTTACCAGCAATAGGCATGGAGTAATTACGGAATCCAATGCTTGTTGCAGTACCTCTCTTAATAGTATCTTCCATTGCATTCGTTAATAACCATGCAGTAGAAGTATACATTACCTGCTTTGAACTTGGCTCGTTCGAAAGAATAACTTTACCATTCTGGTCTACGACCTTCGTATAATAAATAGGCTCATTATAAACACCGCCATTAGCAATCGCAGCATAACCAGCGGTTAATTCTACGTTTGTTACACCTTCAGTAATACCACCTAAGGCAAGAGGAACACCGATATCAGAATATGTTTTTCCATTATCCATAACTTTTAATTCGATTAATTTAAAACCAAGACTTGTTAAATAATCAAAACCTTTTCTTGGTGTTACTGCCTCCATAAAACGGCAAGCAATAATATTCATAGAATTATAGATGGCTTCACGCATCGTACTTAAGCCCTTATACTTCTTATTCCAGTTGGTTACTGTATCTGTACTATTTGGATAAGTGTATTCTGAGTCATCCATTACACTTGCTAATGTATAACGACCAGAATCAAGAGCTGGAAGGAAGGATGCTAGTACCTTAAAGGTAGAACCAACCTGACGCTTGGAGCTAGATGCACGGTTCGTTGTACGATTACCGGTTTTATTACCACGGCCACCATATAAAGCTACAACGTCACCATTGTGCTGGTCCATAATAGTCATTGAGGTCTGTGGCTGTAAGGTAATTTGTTTATTCTCAACATATACCTGATCACCTTTTACCTTTGAATTACGGAATTCTTCAATTTTTGCTTCCATATCTTCTTTACTGTATCCTAAGGAGTTGATACCTACTTTTGAAGAATATGGATCATGATAGTAAAGACTCTGTGTATCCTTAAAGTCCTTAAAATATTCAAGCAAATCATTGAAGTGATAGTGAGTAACTTTATCCTCGTCATCATAAACAGACAAGTCGTATTTCATTTCATAATAAGAACCTTCCCCAACGGCTGGGAAATTTTTTTCATCTTGAAAATATTTATCTACGATACCCTGAATCGTTTTATCCTGTGTGGTATAGATCTTTAAACCGCCACTATAAAGCATATAGGAGGCGTCATCCTGGGTATATCCTTTCTTTGTTTGAAGATCGGATAAAACTTGATCAATCACTGCATCTGTGAAATAAGAATAATATGTGCTTGGTGCCTTCTCTTCATTGTATTGTTTGATACGGCTGTATACATCATCAGCTAATGCATCATCATGTTCTTTTTGAGAAATGTATCCAAGACGTAGCATATTATCAAGGCAACTTTCTCTACGTTTTGCATTTGTTTCTGGATAGTTAATTGGATTACAACGTACTGGAGAAAGAGCAATTGGAGCAATAACAGAGGCTTCTGATAACGTTAATTCAGAAACATCTTTTCCGAAATAACTCTGAGCTGCAGTTTGCACACCATACGCACCATTACCAAGGTTAATGTTATTTAGATAAGCTTCTAAAATCTCATCCTTAGTGTAGATGTCTTCCAGTTTAATTGCAAGGTATTGCTCTTGTATCTTACGGACAATTTTATCAACAGCATTTGCCTCATTACCATAATTAAATACTTTTATCTTTATTAACTGTTGTGTAAGGGTACTTCCACCAAAGCCAAGTCCTTGCGTTTTTAGTACAGAGAAACCAGCACGAAAAATACCATAAACATCAATTCCATCATGTTGGTAAAAACGTTCATCTTCCAGAGCGACAAAGGAATGTTTTAATACATCTGGGATTTCGTCAATGGAAACTAAGATACGGTTGGACTCTGCACCAATTAACTCTTGTGCTAAGGTACCATCGTTATAGTAAATGTAGCTTGCGAAACCTTCCGGATCGATGTTAACCTGACCGATGTCTGGGGCTGATTCAATGACTCCCTTAACTGCTCCGGATACGGCTATAACACCAACGATGCCAAGACAAACAATGCATATCATACTAACACGAAAAAGCGTTATACGAATCTTCGTATTAAGTCGCTTACTCGTAGACTTGATATCGCGTTGTTTTTTTACGACACCCTTTCTACTAAAATCCATATTGAACCTCCTAATTCTAGCTGCTAAAAAAACTTACAAATTATCAAAGTAAAAACTAATAATAGCTTGGGTAATTCTATTACCGTTACGGTACAAATTATAAAATTGACTTCATTTCTATTATTGACCGATTCCTTCATTTTAGCATAATGCCGTGAAATTTGCAATGAAAGTTAGTAATACAGCCACTTACAGCCATTATCGGGCTATTTTATGCGTTCTCAATCAAGATTTCTTGATCTAAAAAAGCATAATAAACATCCGCTAATTCCTCCATAACGGCCCGTCCATTTGTAGCTTCTGTTATTTTTTTCTGAAAGGACCCAAAAGCATCTGGAGGAATTAATAGGGTAGCTTTCACAATATCGGTATAATCGGTTGATAATATTGTTAGATTCATTGTTCCAGCAATGTATTGAAGCTTACCGATGCCATTATAGTCCGTAGTGATTTCATATTGTTTTCCAAAGTGTTTTTCTATAATAATGCTATTTGCTAACCCTTCTTTTGCAGCACTTTGATAAGCACGCACTAATCCGCCAGTACCAAGCAAGGTACCACCAAAATAACGTGTAACAACTACTGCTGTATTATGAATTCCTTCTCCTAATAAAATATCAAGCATTGGCCGTCCTGCCGTTTTACTAGGTTCACCATCGTCACTGCAACGTTGTAATTCTTGATTTAAACCAAGAACATATGCAGAACAGTTATGTGATGCATCCCAGTTTTTTTTCTTCATCTGCTCAATAAAGGATAGGGCTTCCTCTTCTGACTTGATAGGGATTACAGTAGCGATGAAACGTGATTTCTTTTCTATGATTTCACTGGTTCCGCCGGCGTAAACAGTTTTATAGGAAGTTTGCATTTTTAAACCTCTATTCTGGCGCATGGCACCTTTTTATTAATCATTTGGATGCTTTACTTTTGTACTTTTGTGCGATACAATAAGTACAAACAAATGTACGCAATAATCATCATTATATCAATAGCGAATTTGATGCGCAAGTTATTCATACGGGGAAGCATAAAAAGCGCTTTCCAATGGGGGTGTAACTTGCTAATTTTATGAAAAGAAATAGTTATTATCATCTATATTATTTAAATTAAAGAAAGAAGTGGAGTATTAGTCTAATATATGAAGTTATTAATGAATGAGAATACATCTAAAAAGCAACGACTTATGGCAGCTGTCCCAATGTTACTTATGATGGTGCTTATTTTTTTATTTTCAGCAAAAACAGCGACGGAATCAGACGGGACAAGTCTTCCAATCGCTAAAGGGTTATTAAACACATATCAGAGTTTATTTGGGAAAATGGGGAAGGATTCGTATGATGTTTCGCTTAGAGTTGCGAATGTACTGACTAGAAAAGCTGCACACGTTACCGAATATGGAATCTTGTCCATCTTAGTAAGCTATTATATATGGGTAAGAGGACACCGAGGTAAACAGTTCTTCTTCTTAACCATACTTATCTCAGTGGGTTATGCAATAACAGATGAAATCCATCAACTTTTTGTACCTGGAAGAGCTGGAAGGATTACAGATGTTTTAATAGACTCCAGTGGTTGCATCATGGGTGCATTATTCTTCTTATTAATTTACCATCTGATAAAAAATAGGAGTCTAAAAAAACAACTATCGAGACAGTTAATAAAGTAGTAGCTATGGAATGCAGTATTCACCTATTCCCCTATTTGCGTAAGAATACTAGATAAATTGATTACGTTCTTTTGAGTAGTGGTAGTCTATCTTATCTAAAGTATCTATGAGCGTGACTACATTTACATCAAGGCTTTGGCAAAAATCTTCAAGGCTTTGAAACTCATCTCTTAGTTTTGTGTTCACATAACTTAGTAACATTATTGGATCGGTTGGTAACATTTTTATTCATCCTTTCATTCGTTTTGAGATGGTCTTATCATACTGCAAGGTTTTTCATCTCGTCAAGGGAAGTGTGAAAGAAATTCTAAGCCAGCAAAATACGCTGACTAAGAATCTCTAAGTTTCACACAGACTACTAAGCAGGCATGTTTTCAAGTGTGAAAGAAAAGGTAAAAATACAGATTGGAGGTTATTATGGATCTATTTGAATATATGAGAGAAAATACGAAAGAGAAAGAATCACCGCTTGCTTCTCGTCTTAGACCAACGAAGTTGACAGAAGTGGTCGGACAAAGCCATATCATTGGAGAAGATAAGTTATTATATCGAGCAATCATGGCAGATAAACTTGGTTCGGTTATCTTTTATGGTCCGCCTGGAACCGGAAAGACTACGCTTGCGAAGGTGATTGCAAACACCACCAGTTCAAACTTTCAACAAATTAATGCAACCTCCGCTGGGAAAAAAGATATGGAGGCGGTTATTGAGCAAGCGAAACAAACACTTGGTATGTATGGGAAGAAGACTATCCTTTTTGTAGATGAGATTCATCGATTTAATAAAGGGCAGCAGGATTATTTGTTACCGTTTGTAGAAGATGGTACGATAGTGTTAGTCGGAGCTACTACGGAAAACCCTTATTTTGAAGTAAATAGCGCGCTTATCTCAAGGTCTATTGTGTTTGAATTAAAACCTTTGGAACAAAATGATATCAAAGAACTTTTAATTCGAGCAATTACAGATAAAGAAAAGGGGTTAGGTGCTTATCATGCGGTGATGGAGGATGACGCATTAGACTTTTTAGCAAATGCAGCGAATGGAGATGCAAGATCCGCTTTAAATGCCATTGAGTTAGGTGTCTTAACGACAAAGCGCAGTGAAGATGGCTTCATTCATATTACATTAGAGGTGGCATCGGAGTGTATTCAAAAACGTGTACTAAAGTATGATAAGTCGGGGGATAATCACTACGATACGATATCTGCTTTTATTAAAAGTATGCGTGGTAGTGATCCAGATGCTGCAATCTATTATCTAGCTAAGATGCTTTATGCAGGAGAAGATGTTGCATTTATAGCACGAAGAATTATGATTTGTGCCGCTGAGGATGTATCCAATGCTGATCCAAATGCACTTGTGGTTGCAACAGCAGCAGCACAGGCAGTTGAGAGACTTGGAATGCCAGAAGGACGTATTGTTCTCGCACAAGCAGTTACTTATGTGGCATGTGCACCAAAGAGTAACTCAGCAATCGTGGCCATCGATGAGGCATCGGAGTTAGTTGCAAAGGATAAAACACCTCCAATTCCTCCACATTTACAAGATGCTCATTACAAAGGGGCTGCAAAGCTAAACCATGGGGTAGGATATTTATATGCTCACAACTATGAAAATCATTACGTAAAGCAGCAGTACTTACCAGATCCTTATGTTGGCCGGACATTTTACCGTCCAAGTGATAACGGATATGAGAAGGCTATTAAGGAGTATTTTCGTAAAATAAAAGGAAATGAGACGGATTCGTTTTAAAGTCAGCTAAAAGAAATACTTGTATAGATAATAATATAAGAAAATGATAGTAGAAACCAGAGACGAATTAGTGGAAGAAAGGATTTATGTATGAAAACAAGTAAAGAAAATAATACAAGTGGCACCGATAATACAAACAGCACAGGTAATACAAGTAAAGCAAAAAGAGTATTATCAATGATTGGTATAATCATATTATTGGGATTATATCTATTTTCCCTAGTAGCAGCAATTATGGCAAAGCCATATGCGAATGGTTTATTTTTAACTAGTATATATGCAACCGTTATTATTCCAGTGTTTATTTATGTATTCTTACTGATGAATCGTACTTTTGGAAAGAAAAATGACGGGTATACCATGCATGAAATCAATAAGATGAAGAAAAAGGGATTTCAGGAAGCAAATAAGACGGACAAAGAGGATAATTAGATTAGAGTTAAATTAAGTTAATATAATTAGGTTAACCTAAGATGAGATAGCAATGCTAAAGCAATCACTTAACTCACATGAGTAAACAAGGAAAATGAAATAATCCATAGAATATAGAACACTTTTCTTGGACTATTTCATTTTTTATTTAGAACAAGGGAAAGTCCGCGAAACCTGCTTTTTCTTGTGTGGAGGATGCTTACTTAATATTTTCATCCGACTCCTCTACGATTTCTTCCAGTATGCGAATTAAGTCTTGAGTGTTATTAATGGTAACTTCACGTTCTAAGATGCAGTTTTTTAAATCAATGGACAGAGTTTCAAATTTTGCCTGCATTTTTGGTGCAATATAAGACATAAGAATACCTCTTTCTTAATTAAATAGAATTACTACTTGCCAAACGAATAGAAAGTATTTATAATTAGGTTTTGACGAATATTAAGCCTGTGACTCGGTTGCCACAGGCTTAATCAAAAAGGGGAGGATAAGTATTTAACTCTTCTTTTGTATTGTTGCTTTTCATTGGAGGGGGAATCCAACTATTGAAAGAGCATACGCTAATCTAACCGTATTTTTAAGTTTCACGATAGGCTGTTAGATATCGTGATTCCCAGAAATATCATTAGACTAATTATAGTATTAACGTATAATATCTTTTTATACACACAAAAATAAGAAAAACACACACATTTTTGAAAGGATGAATACAATGAGCTTATTAACAGACTGGAGAGACGTTGCATACGCAGAAGATATGGATCAGAAAACTGGACAAATTTTCTGGGGAAATTATTTCACAATTGAGAAGGGGATCTATGAGCAGCTTTTATCAAATCCAGAGGAAGTGGTAACTGGAACTGTAGAAGAACTTGCTAAGAAATATAATACAACATTACAAATTATGGTTGGTTTCTTAGACGGAATCAATGAAAGCTTAAAAGAGCCAAATCCAATTGAGACTATGGAAGCAAATACTGTTGTTAATTTAGGATTTGATTTAGAAAAGCTTTATTACAATATGGTTGAAGCTAGTGCAGACTGGTTATATACTCTTCCACAGTGGGAAAATTTATTAGATGATTCTCGTAGAAAAGAGTTATATCTTACTCAGAAGAAATCTGGCACAGTTGTGAAGGAAAAGAAAGTCGGACGTAATGATCCATGTCCTTGCGGAAGTGGTAAAAAGTATAAATTCTGTTGTGGTAAATAGTAATAAATGAGTTTTACAGGTAGTGAGTTGATGGCTTGCTACCTGTTTTTTTTATTAATTAGTTAAATCGAGATTTAGCAAAGTAACTGGGGGTGATGAAACGAAAGTAAGGTTACTCGCAAGGGATAGTAAAATGCCTAATATTGCGATCATGAAAATATCTACATATCACAAAGCACAGGGGCATGATGTTGATTGGTATAACCCTGTTATAGATATTATGGATACAGACATCTTGTATGAGTGCCAACTATTTAATTTCACAGCTCCATATCAATATTATCCTGTAAGAGCAAAGATAATAAGAGGTGGTACAGGAGTAGATATCAAGTCACATTTACCAAAAGAAATAGAACAGATACTAGAGCTTGATTATAGTCTGTATCCAGATTGTGATTACTCGATGCAGTTTTTCAGTCGTGGATGTATCAGGAATTGTCATTTCTGCGTAGTGAGAGATAAAGAGGGATATATACATGAGGTTGAGCCAATGCTGCTTAATCCAAAAGGAAAGCACATAGAGGTATTAGATAATAATTTCTTCGCTAATCCGAACTGGAATAAGGCTGTTGATTATATAATCAATACTGGTCAAAAAGTGAGTTTACATGGTGTGGACTATGGATATTTATAATAATTTATTAAATTTAACCATAGGTATAATTGGTGGTATTTTTTCGAGTATAATTGTTTCAAGGATATTTCTAATCACAGCAGACTATAAAGAACAGATTCAAAGAGTACAAACACACGTTGAAGTTCTATATTGTTTATCGGGTTATTTGTATTGTAGTAAAGTTATGATGAAAGAGGCTAAAGAAATTAGCTTAGCACAAAAAGAAAAATTGATTTTAATATTAGAAGAAGAGAAAACTCGCTTTAGCCAAATGATTTTTGATGATCTAGAAAAAGAACTACATAAAATAGCAATAGATATGAATGATTTTATTGAAGGATTTAAAATCAATAAAATGAATGAGCAATATATCAAGAATAGCCGCGATGAATTAGATGGAATTATTTATAGATTTACTATATATAAAAATGATTCACGGATAAAGATGAGAAAACTTTTAATCAGAGATAACGTACTTAGAATTCTGTTATTTGTATTTATTGTAATTATTATATTAACTATAGTATCTAGATAAGACTCTACCAACTATCAATATTTAGTTGGTAGTTTTTTTATGCGGAAAAATAATACACGAAATATGTAATGGTTGCCTCGTGAAGCAACCAAAAATAATTAAAGATTACTAATAATAAAGTAAATGATATCGATTGCAATTTTTAGAAAGAAAAGAAAGAATTTGATCTTATTCATATATGTCACCTCCTCATATATAATCTTGGTACAAATTTTAAACTATTTAAGTGCTGTACCAGTGCAGATTTGTTGATGGTTAATGCCTTCTTTGAACACATTTTATACATTTAAATTCAAGTTGCAAATTTTTAGCTGAATTATTTTAAAGAAAATTGTTTTAAGCTCATGTTGATACTAAAGAGGTTAATAAAAGAGGATTATGCAAGAGCTTTTGACAATATGATGCGATAATTACAATCGTATAAAGTAGCAACAGGATATACGGATATAAAATTGTAGGATACAAGACGTGTATGGAAGATGTAAAAGACTATTTTATTAGTTTGATAAATTAAATTTAGCGAGGTATAAAATATGGTTTTATATGAAGAATGCGATTTGATAAATCCAAATATGACAGAGTGCGAATTATGTTACAGATATGAAATATGTAAAAAAGCAAAAGATAATGATAATAAGGAAGTAAACTTAAACTAAAATTATAAGAATACTTAGCTAAAAAGATAAGCATAGACATAAGATAGTATAAAAAAGGAGTTTTGTAAATGTTTGATATGGAGAGATACGAAATTATGTTTGACACGGAGAGATACGAAATTATGTTTAATGCTGAGAAAAGTGTTGATTTTGACCTTGATATTGTTGTAAATAGCTGGGCTGCTGCAGCGAAGGCTGTTCAAGCTAAGACGGGTATATTTGTTAATGCTCAATTTGTAGAAAAAATGATTGCTTACCACGAAAGCAATTTGTCTGAAAGGGTAGTAGCAGCAACAGCAACTAGAAATCCAACCGTAATAACTGATAAAGAGCTTTTCTTTGATGCATTAATAGAGGTTATTAATAATACAAAACTCATTCTAGGTAATCCATACACTAGCTTAACAAGATTACCAGCAGAGGTAATAGTTATGTGATACACAGATGATATTAGTTGCGATATCAATATATTGTTATACTTCAAATATGAGGTCTCTAAATGCGTTTTATATTAGAAACCTCATTATAACAGTAACATGGACAAGTATATTAAATATCAAAGCAGCACATTGACAATTACATATCGATTAGTAGATAATAACCTCGTAGGAGGATGTAAAATTATGGGATTAAATGATTATTTAGAGGAGTTCTGTAAGTGAGATGGGTATGTTTACACGACAGGCATCAATGATTAGGGGGGAATACATAGTTCACATTGAAGATGAATTAGAGTGTAGCCAAGCAATTCTAACTAATGCCGAGTATGAAGAAATCACCGAAACTAAAATAAAGAGCTACTAGAGCTTATGAGGAGAGGAATAGAACACAGAACTAGATTATCTCAAAACAGACATGGTGAGTTGCGTTTGATACGTGGGATTAGAGGTTTTAACCGTATATTGATAGTTGGTAAAAAATATAGTATTCTCTTTAATAAGAGTATTAATATTTTGTTAGATTAATAAAGCAGAAAAGAGGTGCTTACTATGTTTCAATTATTCAAAAAAATATGGCAAAATAGAATAGGTAAGATAATACTATTAGTTTTGAGTAGCATTGTTTTAGTTATGTTCTTAATTTGGTATATTACCCTATTTAATCAAAAAGTGATATATTTTAACGGTGAACGTTTAATACAAACTAAATTAACTAATAGTACCCAATATAAAGGCAATTATTTATCCGAGCCGATACTAATAACCGTACAAAATCAAAATACTGGAGAAATTATTGTTGAATACAATTTACCAAATAAATTGTATTTTAGTTACCTTGTCTATTTTGAAAATGGTAATAATTATGGGAAAAAAATAAGAATTTTAGAAGATAATAATGAACTTTTTAATGGGATTTATAATAATAATTCTCCATTCAATCTTTTAACCAACGACTTGGAGCCTTACTTTGATAATGATTTACGTGTTGTTTCAAACAACAATTTTTATCCAGGAGATTTTAAACCATCACTTAATACTACTGCAGAATTTGCAACAGGTAATGGAGTTGAAAATCGTGGAAAGATTTATCCATTAATAATGTTTTTTGTAGTTTTAATAATATATTTTATTGATATAAAATTTCCTTTATTTTTCTTTACATTGCATAATTTTCTCTCTGTAAAAGATCCTGAGCCGACTGAATTTTATTTGTACATGCAAAAACTAGGTTGGTATGTTATTTATCCTATATTTTTGATTGTGCTACTATTCATGGGGATTTGACTATAGTATAATGCTTTATAATTTATTTGTTTGGTGGACAAAGCCCATTAAAAAAGCCCCTCGGTGAGGGGCTTAAACTCTTATATGTAGTTCAATCGTATCAGTCTGATTTAAGCGTTTGGAACGTTTTCTGTCTTTTGCTTAAGAGCACCAAGGATAAAAACTGCTGCGAAAATTAAGCTTAATATAGCCCAGATTTTCAAATCACCGTATAGAGTACTGCTAGTTGCAAGGCCCATAATACCTCCTAGTGCATAAAAAACACCTGCAGTCATTGGTCCTCCTTTACCCTTATTTCTTGTTGCTACCCCTACAATTCCAGCTATTAGAAAACAGAATGCTATGAGCATTCCAGCTGATCCGCTAGACTCTCCATTATTAACTAATGCATTACCAACGCCAGCTGCACAGGATTGAAATGAGACAAAAGCAAATAAAACCATTGAAATTATACCGATTACTAATCTTGCTGTCTTCATATACCCATTCTCCTTATATTATAATATGAAACAACAATATTTTACCAATTTAAACAAATATTATCAATAGTGAAAGTGCCTAGTTTCCTAAATACTTTTTAATAATTATTACGAAAAATCTTTTCTATATTGCCTTGCTGGACAAATTCTACTTAAAGTTCACCACACAAAAAAGGCTCAATCGAGTTACCCTCGATTGAGCTTTCTATTTTTTATATGGGACATTGGAACACTTGGTCTTTGGACTACCTGCCTATGTAACTTATTCGTTAGAGGATTCTTGCTTGTATAGTAGGTAGTTCGCAAAATTCTTTAATTCTGCTGCGTTATTAGAATCTAATTGCTGATATAGATTAAAGAAATCCACGATATCTTTATCTAATACTTCACCGCCGACTGGAAGATAAGCATCTGAAATACCGAGCAGATAATCACACGATACATCAAAGTATCTGGAAAGTGCAATTAGTTTTTCAAATGATGGTTCATTTCTTCGTGATTCATAATTAGATACGGCTGTTGGCTTCAAGCCAAGAATTTCAGCAAGCTCGCTCTGTGTCAATTTATGCTTTTGACGCAATTGCTTTAAACGTATATTAAAATTCATATTTGACCTCCAAGTCCATATTTAGCGCTTGCATTTAATCTTTCGTGTAGCGCAAACGTATTCTTCAATTATTATAACAAAATATGGCAAAATGTCAACATATTTTCCAAAGATTGATATATGAACTGCTATCACATTGACAAACTTTTTTGAGTGAATTATCATATTGGTAAGAAAATGGTAAAGGGGGTGCATCATGAGCAAAATTCCTTATGATTTAGTTCTGAAACATTGTGCTGAGGGGGTTTTTATTTTTGATCAAACGGGGCAGATTTTTTATGCAAATGATGCTGCCATGCAAGAAACCGGATATATGGACAAGTTAGTTGATACAAACATCTTGGACATATTTCCAAAAGCGTTAAAAGTACATATGGATAATATGATTATTAATCGTTTTGAAGTAGAAGAGGTAAAAGAAACGATGGAATATTCAATAATTGAGACATTTGCATATCGAAAGAATCAGACCTGTTACCCTGTAAGGATGAAATTATTATGGGGAGAGAAGGAAAAGGATAATTTTTCTGTTTGCATTACTCGAAATATGACAGAGCTGAATGCTGTTATGAAAAGAGAAAAGAATGTCAAAGAAGAACTAAAGGAAGCGACTGGAGTAAAAAATGAATTTCTGGCAAACATCACGCATGAGCTAAGAACGCCGGTTAACGGAATGAAAGGATTAGCAGATGTTTTACTAGGTACGGAATTAACACAAAATCAGAGAGAAAATGTAAATATTATCAGACGTTGCTGTGATAACATGACCAATATAATTAATGGAATTTTAGATTTTTCGAAAATTACCGCGGGGAAGATGCAACTTGAAAATAAGGTAATTGATATTTCAAATTTTCTTAAGAATACGCTTTCTTATCATATACCGAAATTAAATGAAAAAGGGTTAAAGCTACAAGTAAATATCGGAGATAACGTTCCTAAAAAAATACTAGGGGATGAACTACGTTTAGAGCAGATTCTTAGTAATCTGATATCAAATGCAATAAAATTTACTTCAGTGGGACAATTAGTGATTGAGGTAATCAATACAGATCAAAAAGAGGATGAAGTAGAACTGTTTTTTATGGTCATTGATAGTGGGATTGGAATATCGAAAGAAGATATGGATAAGCTTTTTCAAAGTTTTTCTCAAGTAGATGGCTCCATTACTAGAAGATATGGCGGGACAGGACTCGGACTTGCTATTAGTAAAAGTTTAGTAGAGTTAATGGGAGGCACGATTCATGTCAGTAGCGAGATAGGTAGAGGAAGTACATTTTCCTTCTCCATTCGATTTAAAGTAGTGAAAGAGGATTACGATATAGAGACAGAACCAAAACTTGATGGAAATAATGGGTTCACCATGGAAAACACTACTTGGAATGTTATATCCGGAGATAGGCAGAATGTGAGAGCTCCGAGATTGTCAGAACCATATGTACTTGATAAGGTGGCCATTGCAGAGCATCTAGAAAAACTTATTATCTGCGTAGAGTTAGAAACTTGGGAAAAGGCAGAAAATTTTGCAAGTATTATTAAAAGAATGATACCCGAGTCTGAGCAGGAAGGTAGGAAGAATGCTTTTCGTCTAGAGCTTGCGGTAAGAAAAGAAGATTATGAAGGAACTCAAAAGCAGATAAAAAAATTGCAGGATTATTTACAATCGTAACTTAGTAACTGCGAATGATAGATAGAATATATGGGGTGGATGGTTTGGAAATAGGAGAACAGATAATACAGGAAGCAAATATTCTTATAGTGGATGATGTGATCGCAAATCTAATTGTGTTGACAGAGATGATACGAAAATCTGGATATGTAGCGCGTCCAGTTACCAGTGTAAAGCAAGCAACACAAGCAATTGAGGCAACACTGCCGCAACTTATTTTGTTAGATATCTCTATGCCTGATATGGATGGATTTGAGTGGTGCGAGAGATTGAAAAAAGATGCAAAAACGAGAGATATTCCGATAATCTTTATTTCAGCACTAAATTCTACTGAAGATAAAATTCGAGGATTTAACCTTGGTGCGGTTGATTTTATTAGTAAACCTTTTGAACACGAAGAAGTATCGCTAAGAATTAGTACTCATCTTAAAATACATCGAATGCAGCAAGAACTTGAGATGTATAATCAAAAGCTTCAAAAACTTGTCAAAGAACAGATGGAAAAGATAGAAACGGAAGAGAAAAATCTGATCTATGCAATGGCTAGAATGTGTGAAGCAAGAGATAAGGGAAGAGAAAATCATATTGAAAATATAGGAAAGAATTGTAGGCTTCTTGCAATGAGTTTGCATTTTTCGGGTTTGTACGAAGAGGAGATCACACAAGATTATATTGATACGATTGAGCTTGCTTCCGCATTACATGATATCGGTAAAATATTCATACCTGATAATATTTTACAAAAAAGAGGGAAACTTACTATAGATGAGGATAGAGTGCTGAAATCACATGCGGAACTTGGAGCTAAGAACTTAAGTGAAGCTTATGCACAAAGTGAATATAATGACTTCTTAAAGATGGCTATTGACATAGCAAAGTATCATCATGAGAAGTATGATGGATCAGGATATCCAATGGGATTAAGAGGGAAAGAGATACCTTTATCTGCCCGTATTGTTGCCGTAGTAAATAAGTATGATAATTTATTAAGAGATTCAGCGGATGAAGGAGAGGAAGCGCATAAAGAGGCACTACAGCGTATGAAGCTTGAGGCGAACCGTAGCTTAGATCCTGACATTATTGAAGTATTTTTAAAGATACAACGCCAGCTAAAAAGATAAGTGAACAACCTTAGATTCCAGGCAAATAGCCCCAAAAAAACTTACCAAGAATGTATACGGACCGAGGGCTTAATTAAGATTAGGAATTTAGGAAGAGTGAAAGATCAATCTATCATAGAGTGAAAGATAAAACTATCATATAGTGAAAGATAAAACTATCACAGAGTGAAGGATCAATCTTTCACTCAGGAAGTTTGAGCCTACGTAATCCTCGGCACAAACTTCGAATGTGCGAAAAGATGTGCAGGAATGAGGAAAAGGATGAGAAAGAAAGATCGTTATCTTGATTTTGATGCAAAACGTAGGAAACTAAAATTTACTCGAAGAAGAATAAAAGGTTTTCAAAATCGAGGGGTGTTAGCACTACTCATTTTGGTAATTGCTTTAGGGCTTGGTACATGTGTTTTCTTTTTTTTAAAAGCTAAGATGGATAGGATTGGGAAAAAAGAACTTTCTGAAAATCAATTAATTAAACAACAGCTTGAGGAATTATCGGGTCGTACGGCATCTGGACCTTATGGAATGTGGATTGCTAAGCCAATAGGGGAAAAGCTATTAGAGCCTGTGGAAGATCAGGAAGTTTGGATGACGAATTTTAAAGATACTCGTAAAGCAGTTAAAGCAAAGGGAATATACATCACTGCATCCAGAGCGAATAATAATATCGATGATTTATTAAAATTAGTAGATGATACAGAACTTAACGCGATGGTAATTGATATCAAAGATGACGAAGGGAGAATCACTTACCAGATGCAATATCAACCAGCCATCGATATTAATGCAACAAGAGGTTATATTAGTGATATTAATGGGCTAATAAGTAAGTTAAAAGAACACGATGTTTATCTTATTGCCCGTGTTGTAGCATTTAAAGATCCTGTACTAGCTGATAAAAGGCCAGAACTTGCACTTAAGTTAAAGGATGGTTCTACCTTTCGTGATAAGGATAAGTTAGCGTGGGTAAATCCTTATAAAAAAGAAGTATGGGATTACTTAGTAGGAGTTGCATCGCAATGTGCTTCGCTTGGTTTTGATGAGGTTAACTTTGATTACATTCGTTTTTCCACAGATAGTGGTATGGCAAATGTTGATTTTGGGGTGGAAGCTACCACCAAAACAAAAATTGAAACTATAACAGAGTTTGTAAAATATGCTTGTGAACAATTACGACCATTAGGTATCTTTGTATCAGCGGATGTTTATGGAGCGATTATCAGTAGCTCTGTAGATGCGAAAATCGTTGGGCAAAGTTATTTAGAGATGTCTAAATATTTAGATTATATATGTCCTATGATTTACCCTTCCCATTATGGTGAAGGTTATTATGGAATTAAATATCCTGATACAGAGCCTTATAATCTTATACTGGCGGCGCTAGACGCTTCCAGAAAGGCATTAAATCAAATACCAGAGGGAGAACACAAGGCGTTGGTTCGGCCTTGGCTTCAGGATTTTACCGCCCCTTGGATTAAACATTATATTCGATATGGTTCCAAGGAAGTCAGAGAACAGATTGAAGCTGTCTATGATTCTGATTACTCAGAGTGGCTTTTATGGAACGGTAATATGAATTATACCAAGGAAGCGTTATATACGGAGGAAGAAGCAGCGATTCAATATGCCAATCGGCCAACGCCAACCCCTCTTCCAATGCCTTCGTCAATTCCACTTCCAACTAGAGTTCCAAACTCTGGTAAGTATTATGATTCACCATGGAAATCAGGAAATTAATAAAATTATTGCAAGGTATTTTTATTTCATGGGTATTTATAGATAAGCATACGATATTATAGTGTGCGACATATGTCGTATTCCACTATTATAACGCATACTCGAAGGAGGCAGTTAACTTGACCGATGAAGAAATTCTTTCTCTGATTAATAAGAAAAATCAACTGGGACTCTCCTTGTTAGCAGAGAAGTATGAAAAACTGCTAGTATATATCGCTGCTGGTATCCTTGGAAACCATGTTAGGGATATAGAGGAATGTGTTAACGATACGTATTTTAAGTTCTGGAAGAATGCAGAGAAATATGATTATACGAAAGCCTCGTTGCCTACCTATCTTAAGGTGATTGTCAGAAACACCGCGATCAATCGTTTGCGTGATGTGAGGAGGCACGAAGACCGGACACATTCCGAAGATGTAGCAGAGCTTGCATCGGTTCTTCCCGATGTAAGTGTGAACATTGAAAATCAAATGTTACGAAAAGAAAATGTAAAGAGGCTAAATAAAATGATTGCAAGTCTCCCAGAGAAAGATCGGGAATTAATGATAAGAAAATATTATTATGTGCAATCCTCCAAGGTAATAGCACATGCTATGAGCATGTCTGTTACAGCAGTGGATAGTAGGTTATCACGTTTACGAACAAAAATGAAAAATGAATATCAGTTAACTTAAAGAAGGGAGCAACCTATGACGGAAAATTACTTAATTGATTTAATGGGTGATTTAGAAACCAGATTCCTAGAAAATGAGTACCCTGAGAGGGACATTCAAAAGCAAACGGCCATCGCAAAAAGAAGACGAACATTAATGCCATTTAAGAAGGGAAATGTATTTGTAATTTCGGATACATTATATCGAACCATAAATGAGCAAAGAGAACTATATGACAATATAGTTGCGCATGAGCCTGTATTAGAGCGTGCTGCTCATGCAAAAGAACATGTAAAACAGAAAGTAGATGCCGTTCAAGCAAAGATAAAGGCATTGGTAGCAGTAGTGTCAGGGATAATAGCCATGGCAGTCGTTATTATAAGTTTAATACGTATGGTTGCTAAGAAAAAGTGGTTAAATAAATTGTTTGGAAAGAGAGTACAAACAGCATAAGAACGAGGGGAGAAACTGAAAAATCCTCCAGTGTGAAAATTAGAATTTCTTGAGCGACGTACTTTAGTCGTCCAAGAAATTCTTCTCACTTTGAAAACATATCTGTAGTAGGCTGGATATTTGGTACCTGCTCAACAGTAGGCAGCGTGAAAAACTTTGTTCTCTCGTACAGAAGTTTGTGCTAAGGATAACGCAGGCACAAATATCCGTTTGAACTCATTTTATTATTGAATGGAAATACTTTAATTAAAAAGAATAGTTACTCGGAGGTTAGGTTGATAATGAAACAAGTGGCATTTCTCTTCCCAGGCCAGGGGGCTCAATATACTGGAATGGGAAAAGACTTTTATGATACCTATAAAGAATCCAAAGAGGTATTTGAATTAGCAAGTGATATTTTATCACTCGATATGACGAAACTTATTTTTGAAGAGGATGAAAGACTTCATATAACAGAATATACGCAAGTAGCAATGGTTACCACAATGACAGCAATGCTAATGGCTGTGAAGGAGAAGAACATAACTCCAGCTGTTTGTGCCGGACTTAGTTTAGGAGAGTATGTAGCTCTATATCAAAGTAAGGTTCTAAGCTTAAAAGATGTGATTTATCTTGTAAGAAAAAGAGGAATCTATATGCAAGAAGCAGTACCAGTGTCTGTAGGTACGATGGCAGCAGTGTTAGGGCTTAACAATGAATTGGTGGAAGAAATTTGTGCCAATACGGAAGGAATCGTAACCGTAGCAAATTATAACTGTCCAGGGCAAATTGTAATCTCAGGTGAAAAGCATTCGGTTGAAGCAGCAAAGATTAGCCTTGAAAAAGCAGGAGCGAAAAGGGTTTTACCGCTTAATGTAAGTGGACCATTCCATTCACCGATGCTTCTTCCAGCTGGTGAAAAGCTTCGAAAAGAGTTAGAAGTGATTACAATAAATGATCCAGTAATTCCTTACGTTGCGAATACTACGGCTGAGTATATCACAAGCAAAGAGCCTATCGTAGATAGTTTGGCAGCTCAAGTTTCTTCTTCCGTACGATGGCAACAGAGTGTGGAAAAAATGATTGCAAATGGTATTACAACTTTTGTTGAGATTGGTCCAGGAAAAACCTTATCTTCATTTGTAAAAAAGATCGATCGTACCATGCAAGTAATTAACATAGAAAAGATAGAAGATTTAGATAAGCTAGACGCTTTATAAATAATGACAGCTTTATATTCGTACCAATAGATTTTTGTTACATTTCTCATAACAGAAATCTGATATTGGTCATTTTTATACGCTTAAATGGAGGAATGATATGTTAGAGAATAAAGTTGCAGTGGTGACAGGCGCGAGCCGTGGAATTGGACGCCAGGTCGCATTGACACTTGCTAGTTATGGAGCAACAGTAGTAGTTAATTATTGTGGTTCAAAGGAACGTGCTGAAGAAGTAGTACAAAAGATTATAAGCGAAGGTGGGAAAGCTATTGCTTATCAGGCAGATGTTTCGGATGCAAAAGCTACAGAAGCTATGTTTGCTGATATCTTAGCAGAATTTAAACAAGTTGATATCTTAGTAAATAACGCTGGTATTACAAGAGATAACCTTATTATGAAGATGTCGGAAGAAGAATTTGATGTGGTTATTGATACGAACTTAAAAGGTTGTTTTCACTGTATTAAGCAAGTGACTCGTCCAATGCTTAAGCAAAGAAGCGGAAGAATTATCAATATCTCATCGGTCGTTGGTGTGATTGGGAATATAGGTCAGATAAATTATTGTGCATCCAAAGCTGGTGTGATAGGAATGACAAAGTCAGCTGCCAGAGAATTAGGTTCTCGTGGGATTACCGTGAATGCGGTAGCACCAGGATTTATACAGACGGAAATGACTGATGTTTTACCAGAGAATGCAAAAGAGATGGTACTTACACAAATACCGCTAAAGAAGTTTGGTGAGGTTACTCATATAGCAGAAACAGTAGCATTTTTGGCATCGGATAAAGCAGCTTATATTACGGGGCAAGTAATACAAGTAGATGGTGGAATGGGAATGTAATTAGTGCCTGCACCTTAAGTTTGCAGGCTATGGAAAGGTGTGGTTATTCATATGAAACGAGTAGTAGTAACAGGTATGGGAGTAATTACTCCAATCGGAAAGAATGTGGAAGATTTTTGGAGTAATATTAAAAGTGGAACAACAGGTTTTGGGCCGATTACCTATTTTGATACAACCGATTATCGTGCAAAGCTTGCAGCAGAGGTAAAAGATTTTAATGCAGCCGACTATATGGATGGGAAGTCAGCAAGACGTATGGAAAAATTCTGTCAATATGCAGTAGCTGCGACAAAGGAAGCGATCGAATCCAGTGGTCTTGATTTAACGAAAGAAGATAGAACAAGAATTGGTGTGTCTGTTGGTTCTGGTATTGGTGACTTAGTGATTATCGAAAAGGAATACGAAAAAGTTTTAAATAACGGTCCTAAGAGAACCAACCCATTATTTGTTCCGCTGATGATAAGCAATATGGCAGCTGGTAATGTATCAATTAATTTCGGACTAAAGGGAAAATGTATTAACGTAGTAACTGCATGTGCGACAGGAACACATTCGATTGGAGAAGCGTACCGTGCAATTCAATGTGGTGATGCAGATGTTATGGTTTGTGGTGGCACGGAAGCAGCGATTTCAAAGCTTGGTATTGCAGGATTTGGAGCACTTACTGCATTAAGTTCATCGGAAGATCCAAAGAGAGCCTCCATTCCTTTTGATAAAGAACGTAACGGCTTTATTATGGGAGAGGGTGCTGGTGTTGTTGTGATTGAGTCCTTAGAACATGCCAAAGCAAGAGGAGCGAATATCTTAGCAGAAGTAGCTGGATATGGAGCAACAGCAGATGCTTTTCATATTACCTCACCTGCTGAAGATGGAGAAGGTGCGATGAGAGCAATGCTCCTTGCAGTGAAAGAAGCAGGCTTAAAACCAGAAGATGTTGATTACATCAATGCACACGGAACAAGTACTCATCACAATGATTTATTTGAGACAAAATCGATTAAAGCTGCATTTGGAGAGCATGCATATCATCTTAATGTGAATTCTACAAAGTCAATGACAGGTCATCTGTTAGGTGCTGCTGGCGCTGTTGAATTTATTGTATGTGTGAAATCTGTACAGGAAGATTTTATTCATGCGACAGTTGGTTATAGCGTACCAGATGAAGAACTTGATTTGGATTATACAAAGGAAGCTAGAACGGACAAAAAGGTAAATGTAGCAATTAGTAATTCTCTAGGATTTGGTGGACACAATGGAACTCTTCTAGTAAAAAAATATGTAGAGTAAGGTGCAGAACGGGGGATTTTATGGAAATTAAAGATATTATTGATTTGATTGAGGCAGTATCTTCTTCGAAGTTAACTTCTTTTACTTATATAGAGGGAGAGACAAAGCTCTCTTTTGAATTAAATCATGAATTACTGATAACGGATGCTTCTAAGGTAGTAGCAGCTACTGCAATTAGCGAACAAGATTGTATTTTAAAAGATACAGTTCCATGTAATATTATTACTTCTCCGATGGTAGGAACATTTTACTGTGCTAAGGGAGAAGGGGAAGAACCTTTCATTCAAGTTGGAGATAAGGTCATAAAAGGGCAAGTTGTTGGTATTGTCGAGGCTATGAAGCTTATGAATGAAATTGAGTCTCCATATGATGGTTTTGTAGAAGAAGTTTTAGTGAAAAATCAAGAAATGGTTGGATTTGATCAAAAACTAGTTCGTATCCGTCCATTATAGAAAAATTAAGTAGATTTTTAGGAAAAGTTCGCTGATGCGTTCTTTTACTCTATATGTTGCAATGGATGTTAAGTAATTTGTACTGGCGTACAAAGTTGCTAACGATAAGAAATGACGCTAAAGCGCCAGAATAGAGGTTAAAATGGTATTAAATTGTAATGAAATTATGGATATAATTCCGCACCGTAGTCCATTTTTATTAGTAGACAGAATCTTAGAATTAGTTCCAGGAATTCGTGCTATCGGAAGAAAGTGTGTAACTTTTAATGAGCCTTTTTTTACTGGACATTATCCAGGTAATCCAGTGATGCCAGGAGTCTTAATTATAGAAGCATTAGCACAGGTAGGTTCCGTGGTTATGCTATCTTTGGAAGAAAATAAAGGTAAAGTTCCCTTCTTTGGGGGAATTGATAAAGCGAAATTTCGTAACATGGTAACACCTGGTGATGTGTTAACATTAGAGGTTTCTTTACTAAAGCAAAAAGGACCAGTCGGTGTAGCTACCGCAAAAGCATACGATGACGAAAAGGTTTTTGCAGAGGCAGAATTAACGTTTGTAATACGTTAAGAATAGCGAATTATAAAGTAATTCACTGAAATATTGTGCAATAGCCCAAATTTGCGGGGTAGCAAAGGAATGGGGGTTCTTATGTTTAAGAAGATTTTAGTAGCCAATCGTGGCGAAATAGCAGTACGAATTATCCGCGCCTGTAGAGAGATGGGTATTCAGACTGTTGCAATATATTCTACGGCAGATGAGCAAGCATTACATGCCCAATTAGCCGATGAAGCTGTATGCATAGGTCCAGCATATGCGAAAGATAGTTATTTAAAGATGGAGAGAATCTTAAGTGCAACACTAGCATCTGGAGCGGAGGCAATTCATCCGGGATTCGGATTTTTATCGGAAAATAGTAAGTTTGCACAACTTTGTGAAAAATGTAATATTGCATTTATCGGACCCAATAAGGATGTAATTGATCGTATGGGAGATAAGGCATGTGCAAGAAACACCATGATGGAAGCAAAGGTTCCAGTAGTACCTGGAACCAAAGAGCCACTTCACGAGCTTAAGAGAGCGAAAGCTCTTGCAAATGAAATCGGATATCCGATTATGATCAAAGCAAGCGCCGGTGGTGGTGGTCGTGGCATGCGTATCGTACACTCAGAAGAGGAATTTGATAATCTATTTGAAACTGCAAGGCAAGAGGCGAAAAATGCTTTCGGTGACGATACTATGTATCTGGAGCGTTACATTTCTGGAGCGAGACATATTGAATTTCAGATACTTGCTGATCAGTTCGGCAATGTAGTACATCTTGGTGAACGTGATTGTTCTGTACAAAGAAGACATCAAAAAATGATAGAAGAAGCACCGTCTGCAGCTCTTAATGAATCTCTTCGAAAAGAGATGGGAGAGGTAGCAGTTATGGCAGCAAAAGCGGCGAATTATACGAATGCAGGAACAATTGAGTTTTTGCTAGATGATAAAGGCCGATATTATTTTATTGAGATGAATACTAGAATTCAGGTTGAGCATGGAATTACAGAGCTTGTTACCGGAATTGATTTGATAAAGGAACAAATTAAAATTGCAGCAGGAGAGCCATTAAGCTTTAAACAGGAGGATGTAAGGATTGCGGGGCATGCAATTGAATGCAGAATAAACGCAGAGTGTCCGGAACGAGGGTTCTTACCATCTCCTGGTACTGTGACAGAATTTCATATGCCAGGAGGGTTTGGTGTTCGCATCGATACGATGTTATATGAAGGATATACCATTCCTAGATACTATGACTCCTTGATAGCAAAAGTGATGGTGCATGATAAAACCAGAGAAGAAGCTATCGCTAAGATGCAGGGTGTCCTGGGCGAATTAATTATTGATGGTATTGAAACCAATACAGATTTTCTTTATCAGTTGATACAGAATAAACAATTTCAAACAGGAAATATAACAACCAATTTTATAGAACAATTTCTAGGTAAAGAGTAAGTGGTATATATAAGTTAAACTAAGTTTAACTAATATTGTTGATGGCGCACAAAGTTGCGACCGTTATGTGAAGGCGATAAAACGCCAGAATAGAGGTTACAATGGGAATGTTTAAGAAAACTGGAAACGCATCGGAGAAGGAAACCAGAAGGAATGAGAAAGTAAAGAATATCATGAATGAACCACAGGTTCCGGATGGATTATTTCAAAAATGCGAAAAATGTGGCGAAATTATCTATGCAGAGGATATTATAGCAAATTACTATATCTGTCCAAACTGCAATAATTACTTTCGAATCGCTCCCAAAACAAGGCTTAGTATGGTTCTGGATAAAGGAAGCTTTATAGAGTACGATGTGAATCTACCAATTAGTAATCCACTTGATTTTCCAGGCTATGAAGCTAAACTTTCTCATATGAAGTCTGTCAATAATCTTGATGAAGCAGTAATTACAGGAGAAGGTAAAATTTGTGGTGCAAGTGTTTCTATCGGAGCGATGGCCTCAACTTTCTTGATGGGAAGTATGGGTGGTGTCGTTGGTGAGAAAATCACTAGACTAATTGAAAAGGCAACAGAGAAACGTCAGCCGCTGATACTTTTTTGCTGTTCAGGCGGAGCTAGAATGCAGGAGGGAATCATATCACTTATGCAAATGGCAAAAACAAGTGCAGCCCTGAAACGTCATTCGGATGCTGGATTAATTTATATTCCGATTCTTACTGATCCATCCACTGGTGGTGTCGTTGCAAGTTTTGCAATGCTTGGCGATGTAATTCTTGCAGAACCTGGAGCATTAATCGGATTTGCTGGTCCACGTGTTATTGAGCAGACGATTGGTCAGAAGTTACCAGAAGGATTTCAACGTGCAGAGTTTTTATTAGAGCATGGATTTGTCGATAAAATTGTAAAACGCAGCCGTTTAAAACAAGTGTTATCTTTTTTAATAAAAACAAGTATGAACCCTAGTTATGAGTCTCTCTATGAAGAAGAACAAGAAGAGACTACGGAACTGAATGAGTTTTTATAGAACTAGTGCGTGGAAATGAGGTGAGTTATGGAGAATAATATATCTGCTTGGGAACGCGTAAAGATTGCAAGAGGAACAGAACGCCCAACAAGTATAGATTATATGAGTCATATATTTGATCGTTTTTTAGAATTGCATGGTGACCGCTATTGCGGAGATGATGGAGCAATTGTAGGTGGAATTGCAACCATTGACGGAATACCGGTTACTGTGATTGGACAGCAAAAAGGACGTAATATCAAGCAAAACATGAAACGCAATTTTGGTATGCCTAATCCAGAAGGATATCGTAAGGCACTGCGTCTAATGAAGCAGGCAGAAAAATTTCATCGTCCTGTTATCTGCTTTGTTGATACCCCTGGAGCATTTTGTGGTATTGAGGCTGAGATGCGAGGGCAAGGAGAGGCTATTGCGAAGAATCTATATGAGATGTCTTCCTTAAAAACTCCAATCCTATCTATAGTGATAGGCGAAGGCGGAAGTGGGGGAGCTTTAGCACTTGCTGTTGCAGATGAGGTTTGGATGCTAGAAAATGCAACGTATTCTATTCTTTCTCCGGAAGGTTTTGCTTCTATCTTGTGGAAGGATAGTAAGAGAGCGGATGAGGCGGCAGCTATTATGAAAATAACGGCTGATGATTTATTAGAATTAAAGATTATCGATCAAGTATTCCCTGAATTATCGCTAGAAGAGACAGAGAAAGAAGCGATGTCACTTTTGGGTGATGAATCTGAACCGGTTTCTGAATTTATTACTGATATCGAGGAAAAGGATGGGGATAACGAAATAAAACGTACCTTAAACACTGGTAATATGGAACATGTTGCTTGGTCTTTAAAACAAGGTATATTAGAATTCGTTAAACGTTACTCAGATAAAGGGGAAACTCTTATAGAAACTCGTTATCAAAGATTCCGTAAATATTAATCTTTGGTAATGATATAAAGAAACAAAATTTTGCTAGAGGTAAATAGGTTCTATCATTATGAATTGTCTAATGATAAAAACCTATTTATTTTTTTGCGTATGAATAGGAAAAATATAATAACTTTCTGCCATATAGGAATTATACAAAGATTTTCTACTATTTAGGAATTATACAATGATTTTCTACCATATAGGAACTATACAATAAGGTCCGATCATATAGTAATTTTAATAAGTTTCGATTATATAGTAATTAACAATAAGTTTTTATCATAAAGAAATTTAGAGCAAGTTTTTAACATATAAGAAATTTTACAATAGATTCTAACATTGACATACTTATTTTTTTAGGTTAGAATAGAAAACAGGAATTTAATAATGATTCTCATTATATATTAATAACATGGAAAGGATGGTACTATTATGGCAAATTTAAAGGGAACAAAAACAGAGGCGAACTTAAAGGCAGCATTCGCTGGAGAATCCGAAGCAAGAAACAAATATACTTATTTTGCAAGTAAGGCAAAAAAAGAAGGATATGAGCAAATTGCTGCACTATTCTTAGAGACAGCAGAGAATGAGAAAGAGCATGCGAAGTTGTGGTATAAGTTATTACATAACGGCATTGGTGATACTACACAGAATCTAAAAGATGCTGCAGCAGGTGAGAACTATGAATGGACTGATATGTATGCAGGCTTTGCAAAGGAAGCAAGAGAAGAAGGCTTTGGTCACATTGCAGATTTATTTGAAGGCGTTGCAAAGATTGAGAAGGAACATGAGGAAAGATACCTTAAGCTTCTTGAGAATGTTGAGAAAGGTCTAGTGTTCTCAAAAGATGGAGATTCCATCTGGCAGTGTAGAAATTGTGGGCATGTTATTATTGGTAAGGAAGCTCCACAGCTTTGTCCAGTTTGTGCACATCCACAGGCTTATTATCAGGTAAAAGCTGAGAATTATTAGGATTTGTTAAGTTAAGATTTAGAATTATAGAGAACTACCCACATGCGAAAGTGTATACCTTTACATGCGGGTAGTTTTTTATATTAGGAAATTACTGCAATTACTTAAATTTAAACCTCTACAAGGAATGTGTAATCACCCTGTGGGTTCACCAAGTAGATGTAGTCACCTAGACGAAATATATTTACCTTTTAAGTAGAAATTGGTTACTTGGGTTCTCTAGCATCTCCTGGGGTAATCCCCGTGACTTTTTTATAAGCTCGATGGAAATAACTAGGGCTTTCGAATCCGACGATTCTTGATATCTCATGAATTGGGCAGTCAGAATTTTTCAATAATTCAGTAGCTATATGAATACGCTTATTAAGAAGATATTCTGAAAAGCTAACCCCCATTTCATTTTTAAATAATCTGCTAAAGTAATTGCTATTCATATTGATATAGCTTGACATGTTATCACAAGTAATCTCTTCTCCGATATGAGTACTGATATAAGCTAGTACTTTTTTTATTTCCGGACGGCTAGATTTATTTTCCGGTTTGGAAAGCTGTTCAAACATACAATCAATCATATCAAAAAATATCTTTTTAAAATGGTCAAAAGTGTCACCATCCAAGGAAAAGGTACAAAGATTGATTTGATATTTTTCAAGAAATAGCCTCATATCAATTTCTAAACGACGTAAAAGTTGTTTCACAGAATTGGAATCATATTTCGTTGATTCCAAACGAGAAAATAAATCTTCTGTATATTTCTTTAAACGTATCTTATTTTGTAAACTCAAAAGATACTTAAAATCAGCACCATAGGTTTGATATAAATCAGCGATAGGATAAGCATCAAGTGGGGGCTCCGTAATAATCTGTAAAGAACCGCTATAAAAATAATAGGAGCGAAGGACTTCGTTTTGCCTGAGTATTTTTCCAATATCCTTCACGGAATGAAAAACATTGCTAAAGCAAGCGGATAAAGGTAGGCGTAAAAAGGAAGTAGCATTGGATATTAATTTCTTAATCAATTGCTGCACAGTATTGGTGGAAATGAGGGTATCATCATAAAGAATTCCAAACGCACCCCTGTTGTAAGGGAAAAGAATAATTCCATCTCTATTATCAATAGTTTCTTCCATTACATTTAGAAAAGCAAATTTTAAAAGGCTGTATTCTTTAATTGGGTGATCGGTGATGACACTTTCTAAGTTATCAATGTACAGTGATATTATTCTCATGTTTTTTTCAGGAAGTTTAACATTCATTTTTTTAGCCTGATGAAGTATCTCCTGATCCCGTGCTAGTATTCCTTCCGATATATCGGAGAAAAACTGTTCTAACAGAATGAATTTATTAGCTTTTAGTTTATGGATAGCGTCTTCAAAAGATGTTTGCTGCTGACGTTCTTCAACAAACTTTCTTCGAAACTGTTCCAAGGTATTAATCAAACTTTCTTTTGTAAGAGTGTGTTTTAGAATATAATCATCTGCCTCCAATTTAATTGCCTCTCTCGCATAATTAAAATCTTCATTACAGCTAATGATAATACTTTTAATACCAGATTTAAATTCCTTTGCTGATTTGATTAAGTCGAGACCATTCATTTTCGGCATTGTAATATCTGTGATTATCAAATCGGGTGATTTTTCTTTTACAATGTTAAGTGCCTCGGCTCCATTCTCTGCCTTACCTACAATAAGGTATCCGTAATCTTCCCAAGCGATGATATGAAGTAAGCCATTTAACATTTCAATATCGTCTTCTACAATAATTGTTCTAATCAAATCGATTCTTCCTTTCGATCATTATAAATATCATGAGATGGGAGCCATAACTCAACGGTTGTTCCTTGATTAATGCTACTGGTTATTTTAATCCCATATTTATCACCAAAATATATCTTTATACGTTCATCAATATTTTTAATTCCAATACCAGAGAATTTAAATTCTTTTTTGTTTTTTCCATCGAATGAATTAAGGTCCATTCCGGCGCCATTGTCAATGATTGATAGAATCATAAACTGGTCTTCTGTTCTGCTACTTATCTCAATAATTCCTTCGCTATCTATATTTTCAAATCCGTGTATAATAGAGTTTTCAACAATAGGCTGTAAAAGTAGTTTTGGAATGTGGTAAGTCAAAAGTTCCTCTGGTAAATTACAGATCAGTTCAAATTGTGTAGAATGTCTCATTTGTATGATGAGGGCATAACTTCTTAAAGTATTAATTTCTTCCGATATGGTAATTAGGTCATTCTCTTTTACTATTGTCATTCTTAGTAAGTTTGATAAAGCAAGGACCATATCTGCTACCTTTTGGTTATTATTATTGATGCCTGCCCATCGTATTGTATTTAGGGTATTGAATAAAAAATGCGGGCTGATTTGAGATTGCAGGAATTTCATATCACTTTCCCGTTTCTTTTTCTCTTTTTCTTGATTATCCTGAATTAGCTTATAGATATTTTCCCGCATAATATAAAAGGTATTTTCCAGAATTCCGATTTCATCCATTCGTTTTTTTGGCGGTTCTTCAATAGGGGATTCAAAGTTAGTATCAAGCATCTTCTTACTTAATCGATGTATCGGATTAACTAGATTTTTAGCAATTAAAGCAGATATAAATAAATACAGCAAAATAAAAAAGAAATTAAATAGCAAAAGGCGATTTGTAGTGACTCGAAGCTGTTTTGTTATGGAATCATAAGATTTTACGTCTATAATTGTCATAGAATCCAAGTGAGAATAAGAAATAATATTCTCTGAGTCGCCTTTTGTAATAAAATAACCCTTAGGCTCTTCGGGGATGTTAGTGCTTATAATATCTGATAAGGGTTTACCAATCCATTCTTTTTGGTTGGAGGAGATTACGATATTATTTTTATCTATTACTGCTCGTTGCGTCTTTGGTTGTTCACTGGAAGAGACGGTTAAATTACTTAGTTCGATTTCTGGTATACTGATAATAAAAGTACCGTATAATTTCTTTCCTGAATTATCGTATATATTTTTTACAAGAGTTAAGATATACGGATAGGCTTTTTTATCACTGTCAATATAATTTTCATCAAGAAAGCTCCAGATAAAACCAGGAGACTTATTCTGCAGGTTAGCTGGTGTGTATTTTTCAAGGAAAGCAGAAGAACTAGGGCCACTGCTGTTCCAATTTGTATAACGATTACCGGATTTAGTGATTACCGTAATGTAACACCTTGTCCCCATCATATTATAAGCAATATTTTCAATAAAGCTGTTAAATTTATTTATCCGATCTAAATTTTTCAAGTTATCCGCAGTTGTTTCATCTTCAATGAGACCTTTGATATTTTTATCTGAATTTACAAACAATGCGATGGAGGTCATTCGCTTTAATAGAGTATTAATATTATCGGAAGCCATCTGTAAAGAACTCATGGTTTCAGAAGATAGCTGTCCAACAATCAGATTTTTGCTGGATTGTTCTGCAATTAAGTAGGAGGTTATTTGAGGTAATATGATGATAATAACGAAGGCAGCTAAGAGTTTTTTATATATGCTGATATTTGATAATTTAAATCGTTCCATGTTACCTCTTTTCTGGTGCTTAAGCACTTTTTCATGACGTTGTGTCTTTATTAAGCTTTATTTAGTATAGCACGTTTCATTCGAATGTGTAGTGGATTTTTATAAGAAGTAATTATTGGGCATAATGAAGTAAGAAAAGGACATTTTATTAATGAAATGACCATGCTATGATGGATGTAGTTAGTTGATACGCAGGCTTTCTGTACGATTGATTTTTCATACCAAATTCTAAGAATGACATCGTAAGGGTAGCTTGGAGAGATCAATGTAGGAAGGAGTTAGTTATGAAGAAAAAAATGAGTAAAGAAGCCCTGGCAGCCATACTTTTTCTAGCACCTAGTTTTTTGGGCTTTTTAGTCTTCTTTTTATTTCCAGTCCTGTTTTCTCTAATTTTAAGTTTTGCAAAATGGGATATGGCATCGGGTATCAGCAGCATAAAGTTTGTCGGATTAAAAAACTTCAAAATTATTTTTAAAGATCTCTGGTTTACGGATTCTATGAAAAATAGTATTGTGTTTACTGTAACGACTGTGGTAATTGGAGTTTCCATAGCCTTAATTCTTGCAGTAATTCTAACGAGAGCAGCTTATTTTAAGAATACGCTAAAGGCTATGATGTTTTTACCGTATATATCAAGTACTGTAGCGATTGCAATTGTATGGATGATTGTTTTGCAACCGAAGTACGGACCAGTAAATCAATTTTTACTCAGTATTGGGGTTAATAAGCCACCAAACTGGTTAGCTGATATGAAATGGGCAATGCCTGCATTGATTGCGATGTATATATGGCAAAACTTAGGTTATAACATGGTGGTCTATATCGCTGGTCTTAGTTCTGTACCTACTGATTTATATGAAGCAGCGGAAATTGATGGGGCAGGTGCGTTTAGTAAATTTAGGTTTATTACTATTCCGATGGTATCGCCGACTACTTTCTTTTTAGTTATTATGGGAATTATTAATTCCTTTAAGGTATTTGATCAGGTCAATGTTCTTACTCAAGGAGGTCCTGGAACCTCTACTACTGTACTTGCTTTATATATCTATAGAGAAGCTTTTAAATTCTATGATATGGGCAGTGCTAGTTCTGCAGCTTGGATTATGTTTGTTATTATCTTTATAGTAACTATAATACAATGGATTGGTCAGAGAAAATGGGTAACCTATGAGTAAGGAGAAAGAAAATGACGAATAAAGCAGTGATTAGAAAAAAAATAATACGTATCGTAGCAACCTTAGTTTTAGGAATCATGGCTCTTACTATGGTGCTCCCGTTACTATGGATGATTTCAGCTTCTATGAAAGTTGAGGCGGATGTATTTAAATATCCAGTAGAATGGATACCGAAAAGATTCAATGTCATAGCAAATTACAAAGAAGTCTGGAGCGGTAGATATAATTTCGGTATTTTCTATTTGAACTCCATTAAGGTTACTTTACTTACGACATTTTTGCAGGTTTTAATATCTGCCATGGGAGCTTATGCATTTTCAAAGATTGAGTTTAAATTTCGAGATGGGTTGTTTCTTCTTTATATTAGTATGATGATGATTCCTGATCAAGTTACGATTATACCGAAATTTATGATATTTCGATCATTAAAGTTATTTGATAAGCATCTTGGGTTGATATTACTTGGATCATTTAGTATCTATGGTATGTTTTTATTAAAACAGTTTATGACGGCCATTCCGACAGCATTATCAGAATCAGCGAAAATTGATGGCGCAGGACATGGCAGAATCTTTTTAAGAATTATTCTTCCAGTTACAAAGCCGGCACTTGCAACTCTTGCAATGTTGAAATTCGTATGGACTTGGAATGATTATCAAAATCCTTTAATTTTTTTGAAAACTGAAAAATTATATACAATTCCGCTTGGAATGACAAAATTTATGACGGAATATACAAGTTTCTACTCTTTGATTATGGTTGCAGCAGTGTGTGCTATAATTCCTCTTCTCATAGTATTTTTGTTTGGACAAAAATACATCATGGATGGAATGATGGTAGGAGCTGTAAAAGGATAAAATGTGAAGAGAATTTCTAAGGCGTCAAAAGACGCCGCCAAAGAACTTCTAAAGCTTCACATGGCCTACTACTAAGCAGGCATGTTTCTTGCGTAAGTAATAAAAATTTATTATATTAAGGGAGGAAATTTTATGAGACGATTTTCAAAGGCATTAGCACTGATGCTAGGTATCACATTAGTTTTCACTGGCTGTGGTGCTAAAAACAGTAACAGTGGTGATGGCAGTAAAGGCAACGAAGGAAATACCAATAACACTTCAACAGTAAAACCAACAGAACCTGCAAAGACAGATTCAGGAAAGCAAAACACCATTGTAGTATACTCATGGGAAGCATCTTTAAAAGAGCAAAATGATAAGGTAATTGCAGCATTCGAAAGTAAATATCCTAACATTAAGGTTGATATGCAATATCCTGTTGAGAATGATAATGTGAAGTATACGGAGAAAGTGGATTTGCTTCTTCTTTCTGGTGAGAAAGTGGATGCAGTATTAGAGTCTTCTGTAGCAAAATGTGTAAGTAAAGTACAAAGAAATTTGTATCAACCATTGGATCAGTTTATACAAGCAGAGGGAATTAACTATGACGACGTTTATAGCGTAAACTCTCAGGTAGATGGAAGCTATTATGCTTGTCCAATTGACGTCACACCTTGGTTTATCATGATGAACAAAGATATGTTAGATAAAGCTGGACTTCCTGTACCAACAAGTTGGACTTGGGATGATTACAGAGAGTATGCGAAAAAGCTTACAAGTGGTAGTGGTCTTGATAAGATTTATGGATCCTATTTCCACACATGGCAGAACTATGGCTTAATGGGTGTTTATTCAACAAAGATGGATAATGCTTATTATAAAGCTGATGGATCTTTAAATTTTGATGATCCTAACTTAAGAGATTGGCTAGAGTTTAGATATGAAATGGAAAATGTAGATGAAACTTCTGTGCCACTTATTGATATCAAAACATCAAATTTAGCTTATAGAAATGAATTTTTTGGTGAAAAAGTTGCTATGCTTCCAACTGGAACATGGATGTTAGCAGAAATTAAAGATGCTGAAAAATGGCCACATAATTTTAAAACTTGCTTTGCTCCACTTCCAACCTGGGATAATGGTGCAGAAGGCCGTACTTTCTCCGATACAAAAATGTTCAGTATTCCAAAATCATCAAAATATCCAGAAGATGCATATAAATTCATCAGATTCTATACTACAGAGGGTGCTTATATTCGTGCAGGTGGTTTAACAGCAGAAAAGAACATGAATCTTGATACAATTTTACCATTCATAGTTGGTGAGAATCCAGATGCATTATATGATATGGATTCCGTGAAAAATGTTTTAAATAATCCTAAACTTGAGATGAATGCTCCAATGACAGCTCCTGGCTACAATGCTGAGATCGATTCCCTATTTGTAGAAGAAATCGAAAAGTATTTAGTAGGTGGAGAAACATTAGATGATTGTATCAGCAATCTTAACGAAAGAGGAAAATATATAGTGGAGAGCTTTGTTGAATAATCAAAACAAAGAATTTAGTAAGTAATTTTTTCATGACAAGGAAAAGATCGCAAAGCGTGATTTTTCTTGGAATTCAGGGGCAGGTTCTCAAGTCAGTTTCGTGATAAAAGAACCTGCTTCCTTTATAATGTTGGAATTCTATGTTTTTTATAATTTTATAATAAGCGCTATGACAGAACCTAGGTTAGTGTATACAGTGAATTATAGCGAAATTACATTCGCTTCAGGATACAGATATTGTCCTGCAGCCCTAAGTTTGCAGGTTATGGAAAGGAATGGAGATTAATATGCAGAAGGAAGAAAACGGAACTTTTCAAGAATCAATCCATAAAGTAAATTACGAAGATTGTTATAGAAGTAAAATGATAAAGAGTGATAGTTTATTTCTTGATTATTATAGAGAGAAAGAATATTTAAACGGAACATGGAATTATGGTATCGATCAATATGATAACTGTCTTAGAGCAAAGTGGTTCGAAGAGGTTTATTTTGATGAAGACGGAAGACAGTATCCAGTGGATTTTAGTTTCGATACCTGGGAGACGATGAAGGTACCATCCTGTTGGAATACACAATCAGAGAAATATTTCCATTATGAAGGCAGCGTAGTATATACCCGAACCTTTCGCTACAAAAATAATGGGGAAAAAAGAGTCTTTCTTAAGTTTGGTGCAGTTAATTACGAAGCAAAAGTATTTGTAAATAAACAATTCGTGGGAATGCATCAAGGAGGATCTACACCATTTGTAATTGAAGTGACAGGTATTTTAGCAGAAGATAACCGAATTATGGTTGTTGCGAATAATACAAGAAAGCGGACCAATGTCCCTTGTGAAAACACGGATTGGTTTAATTATGGCGGAATTTATCGTGATGTTGAGATAATTCGTATGCCAGAATCCTTTATTAAAGATGCATTTTTATATCTTGTTCCAGATGGAAGTTATAATAAGATTGCAGGAAAAATCACTCTGGAGGGAAGCAATGCCAACAGCAGTGTTCAATTAGAAATTAAAGAATTACAGATAAATGAAGTGTTTGAAGTGAAAGATGGTGTGGTTGAATTTAACCTAGAGGCACATCCTGAACTTTGGTCCACTGAAAATCCAAAACTTTATGATGTGGTTATACGTTACGGAGAGGACTACGTCAAAGAAAAAATAGGATTCCGTGAAGTTAAAGTTTATGGAACAGATATCTATTTAAACGGAAAGAAGATATTGTTAAAAGGTATCTGTGCTCATGAAGAAAGTGTTATCAATGGCAAGGCAGTAACAGAAGATGAAATTAGAGAGAATTTCCGCCTGGCAAAAGAGATGAACTGCAATTACATGAGACTAGCACATTATCCACATACAGAAAAGGCAGCACGAATTGCAGATGAAATTGGTATTATGCTATGGGAAGAGATTCCAGTTTATTGGGCAATCGAATTCGAGAATCCAGATACCTATGCAGATGCATCTAATCAGCTTTCTGAATTGATTTTAAGAGACCGAAATAGAGCAAGCGTTATTATCTGGTCAGTAGGAAATGAAAATGCAGATTCTGATTCACGTCTAAGATTTATGAGTAATTTAGTGAATAAAGCAAGAGAGCTAGACTCTACAAGAATGATATCCGCAGCTTGCCTAGTAGACCTTAAGAAACTTTGTATTGCTGATCGTTTGGCTGACGTTATTGATATTATAGGTCTTAACGAATATTTTGGCTGGTATGAACCGGATTTTTCAAAATTAATAAAGATATTTGAAAATAGTAAACCAGATAAGCCTGTAATTATCAGTGAATTTGGAGCAGATGCAAGAGCTGGTGCAAGGGGAAGCATGGATGATCTATACACAGAAGACAGACAGCTTAAGATTTACCGTGATCAAATTGATACACTTAGTAAAATAAGCTATGTAAAAGGAATTAGCCCTTGGATTTTGTTCGATTTTAGGTGTCCGAGAAGACTTCACACGATGCAAAATTATTATAATCTTAAAGGACTACTCTCTGCTGATAAAAGCTATAAAAAGCCTGCGTATTTCTTAATGAAAGAGTTCTATAGAAATTGGTAAAATAAATTAACAAAAAGTCGAAGCCGTTTGTGATGAATGGCTTCGACTTTTTTAATTCGCTCACTATTTTAATAGAATTATGGATAATATTGGAGTATAATTATGTAAAATTAGTTTGATGTCAATGGCGATAGCCGCTTTTACAGTAGAGCAGTGGCAAGATTTTAGAAGGAGTGGTAAAAATGAGAAAACAAGGATTTAATCCGTATCTTCCATCATGGGAATATATTCCGGATGGTGAACCTTATATTTTTAATGATAGAGTCTATGTCTATGGCTCTCATGACCGTTTCAACGGGTATGCTTACTGTTTAAATGATTATGTTTGTTGGTCTACACCGGTGGATGATCTATCTGACTGGCGTTGTGAGGGGGTTATTTACAAAGCTACTGATGTGCAAGATAATGAAGACCGCGACAGCTGTCTTTATGCTCCTGATGTAGCAGTTGGACCAGACGGAAGATATTATCTATATTATGTAGATAGTAAGCGTTCTATAATATCTGTTGCTGTTTGTAATACTCCGGCAGGTAAATACGAATTTTATGGTTATATACATTATGCAGACGGTGTAAATTTAGGAGAGAGAGAGGGAGATGAACCTCAATTCGATCCTGCGGTATTGGTAGAGGGAGATAAGGTTTATCTTTACACCGGCTTTTGTGCGATTGGTGATAAATCCAGAAGTGGAGCGATGGCGACGGTTCTTAGTACTGACATGTTGACCATCATTGAGGATCCGGTTATTATAGCTCCTAGTGAACCGTATAGTAAGGGAAGCGGTTTTGAGGGACATGGATTTTTTGAGGCTCCCTCCATTAGAAAACGGGGTAACACTTATTATTTTATTTACTCCTCAATCCTTATGCATGAGTTATGCTATGCTACCAGTAAGCATCCTACCATGGGATTTAAGTATCGCGGAACTATAGTAAGTAATTGTGATATTGGTATTAGCACCTATAAACCAGCTAACAAACCTATGTATTACGGAGGAAATAACCACGGTAGCATTATGGAGATAAATGGAAAATGGTATATTTTCTATCATAGGCACACCAATGGTACTAATTTTAGCAGGCAGGGTTGCTTAGAAGAAATTTCTTTTTTAGAAGATGAATCAATTCCTCAAGTTGAAATAACATCATGTGGTCCAAATGGCGGGCCCCTAAAGGGATTGGGCGAGTATCATGCTTACATAGCTAGTAATCTGTTCTGCGATGAGGAATCCATTTATACAGATTTTACAGGGGCATGGATGAATAATCAATTTCCAAAGATTACACAGGATGGAAAAGATGGCGATGAAGAGATTGGTTATATTGCAAATATGAAAGCATCTGCTACAGCTGGATTTAAATATTTTAACTGTATAGGAGTTAAGAGATTAAAAATAAAAGTGCGCGGCTATTGTAAAGGTGATTTTGAAATAAAGACTTCTTTAAATGGCCCTGTTCTTGGTAAGATACCGGTTGCATTCTCCAATGTGTGGAAAGAATACTCTGCAGATATAACGATCCCAGATGGAGTACATGCACTGTATATTACCTATACCGGAGAAGGAAGTGCAAGCCTTGCTTCCTTTACTTTGGAATAATATATATTGATAATCCAAGCCATTGAGAATTGCTTCGACTTTTTGTTTTAGTAGTAAAAGTAGTAAAATAAGAATATATTAGAAATAAGAGTTAAAACCAGAGGATAGCATGGATAGCGGAAAATTAGATAATCAGCTGAATTTGGCACTAGATGTATCCAATCGTGATCGAGAACAGACACAGGATTTAGATGTTGGGTATGATACGGAAACTAGACAATGGGAATTGATCGTTCGATTTAATGGTAGCTTGCAAAGGGTAGCAGATGAACTAGGATTTAAATTTGAAGAATTATTAGGTAATTTTGCGATTATTGTTATTGATCAGGGCAAAATTGACCGGTTAGTTGGATATAGTGAGATTGAATTTATCGAGAAACCGAAACAATTAACCTTCGAAGTAACGGCGGGGAAGGCAGCTTCTTGCATCTCAGCAGTACAGGCTCCACCGTTTAATCTATATGGAGAAGGTGTAATTGTTGCGGTGATTGATTCTGGGATAGATTATGCCCATCCAGATTTTAGAAAAGCAGATGGGAAGACAAGAATAATAGCACTTTGGGATCAAACAATTCAGCCTACTGGGGATCGAAAACCTCCAGAAGGTTACGTAGACGGAACCTTGTATACAGAGGATGATATTAATGCTGCTTTGGAAGTTTATAATATATCACAACGAATGAGACTTGTACCGAGTACGGATTTATCGGGGCATGGTACCCATGTTGCTGGAATTGCTGCGGGTTCCGGAGCTACGGATGGTAGATATCGTGGAGTTGCATCTAAAAGTGATATCTTAGTTGTAAAATTAGGAAATCCTGTTAGCCAATCATTTCCAAAGACATCACAGCTTATGACAGGTGTAGATTTTGCAATAAAGACTGCACTTGCAAGAAAACAACCAATAGCGATTAATATTAGTTTTGGTAATAACTACGGTTCTCATGATGGTAATGCGATATTAGAAACATATTTAAATACAGCAGCTAATTACTGGAAAACCAATATCATTGTTGGAACTGGAAACGAGGGAAGCAGTAGGACACATACCGCTGGTATCTTAAGTTCAAATGTAAATGCAGTCGTTGAACTAGCGATTGGAGACGGAGAGACCTCTATTAGTATACAGATTTGGAAGAATTATTTTGATGAGTTTGATATCTCTTTGGTTCATCCAAGCGGTGATGTAGTTGGGCCAATTCCCTCTATTCTTGGTTCACAACAATTTCAATTAAGACAAACAAAGATACTACTTTATTATGGGAAGCCTATTCCCTCTAATAAAGCGCAAGAAATTTATATTGAATTAATTCCAGCAGTAGGGGCATTATTAGTACCTGGAATCTGGAAGATTACATTGACGCCTAGGAGAATTATCGTAGGAAATTATAATTTATGGCTTCCTTCTTCGGGGGTATTAAGCGGTCAAACTGGATTTTTAAGACCTACTCCAGAGACTACATTAACGATACCGTCTACTGCATCAGGCGTTATTAGTGTAGGTGCCTATAATTCGAATACGAACAGTCTTGCATACTTTTCAGGACGTGGGTTTACCAGAGGTGATCTAGCTGTGAAACCGGATTTGGTTGCTCCAGGTGTAGATATTATTTCAGCATCTCCAGGGGGCGGGTTTACGGTTCGTTCTGGTACCTCAATGGCAACTCCATTTGTTACAGGTGCAGCTGCACTTTTAATGGAATGGGGGATTGTGAAAGGTAATGACTTATATCTATATGGTGAGAAGATGAAAGCTTACTTAATTAGTGGGGCAAAGCATCTTCCAGCTTATCGAGATTATCCAAATCCTGTAGTTGGGTGGGGAGCTCTCTGCGTCAGAGATAGTTTACCAGTATAGAGAATCAAGCTACTCTACAGGTTCAGAATTTGTCGTTGATGGTGGATTAACTGCAATGTAATACCTATATAATAAAATTCCTACTAAAATAGGGAAGGTACTGAAAAACTATCGTTTTTCAAAATAGTATTTTTAGTAATAGCAAAAGTGGATTCCAAAATCATTCTATCTATGATTTGGAATCCACTTTCTTTTGTCCCTTTTTTAATTACTACCCTTGTGTATGGTAGGAAAAAATTATATAATGACAATAATCGTTAACCTAAGGTAAATGGAGGATGGATACATTGAAGAAGAAAAAAGCATTTCTAGCGGTATTATGTTTATCGCTTGTTTTTAGCGGCTGTGGGCTAAGTAAGGCAAATCGAAGCTATAGTAAAGCGATGTCCTATTATGAAAATGGAGAATATGAAAATGCTGAGAAAAGTTTTATAGATGCTATTAAAGCAAATCCGGATAAAGCAGAGTTTTATTTAGATTATGGTTTTACATTGATTAAACTCTCACGGTATGAAGATGCCATTAAGGAATTTGAAAGCATAATTATGGATAAAGAAATAGCTATAGTAAAACAAAATAACAAAAAAGCTTATCGAGGTATTGGTATCGCTTATTTATATGCACAGTCTTATGAAGAAGCGATTAAAAATTTTGATTTAGCACTCGCAATCTCAGAAGAGAAAAACTTAGATACGGATATTCTATATTACAAAGGGAATGCACTAGAGAGAAGTGGAAATCTTGAGGAAGCATCGAATATCTATTCTGAAATTTTAGAAACCGAAAAAGATGATACTGCGATTTATAATGCGAGAGCGAATATTAATAGGATTCTTGGTAATTATGAAGAGAGTATCAAAGACTATGATAAGGCAATAGAAATTTCCAAGGGAGACTTTGACCTTTATTTTGGAAAATTTGCTGCTTTAAAAGAACTCTCCCGTACAGCCGAGGCAGAGGAAGTATTAAAGATTGCAGCTTCGCTTCCAGTCCACACAGAGAGAGATAGCTTTGAGTTAGCGAAGGTTTATTTTTATCAGAAAAATTATGACCATGCAAAGCTTCAATTAGCACAGTCATTAAAAAATGGTTTTATAGAAGCAAATTACTTCCTAGGAGAAATAAGCATAGAAGAAGGAGATTTTAAACAAGCGATCCAGTATTTTGAGACCTTTGAGGAATCAGGTGGTATGGTGTCTGCCATGTTTTATAATCAGCTTCTGACCTGTTATTTGAATGAGGAAGAGTACGATAAGGCGAAAAATTGTCTAAAGAAGGCAAAAAAATACTCTGATGTAACGATAGAACAGCAACTTTTAAGAAATGAGATTATACTATTAGAAAAGACCGGAGACTTTAAAGAAGCATATGAAAAGATGAAAAAGTATCTGGTTCGCTATCCAGACGATGTGGATGCGAAGAAAGACGCTACCTTCTTAAAAACTAGAGTGGAAGGTGCAAGTAACGAAACAAATACAAATCAAACAAATCAAACAGAGCAAGTAGGAACATCTGAAACTGTAAAGAAACCATAAGGAGGACAACTTGTAGTTATGTCAGAATTATATGAGATAAAAGAAGAGCAAGAAAAAGTGATTCTAGTTGCAGTCAGCGAAAACGATAATGATGATACTGAGGAATCATTGGATGAGCTTATGGAACTTGTAGATACTGCAGGAGCCGTAACCGTAGGAAGAATCACTCAAAATCGTGAGAAAATTCATCCTGGAACTTACGTTGGTAAGGGAAAGATAGAAGAAATCCGTCTTCTGATTGAACAGTTAGGTGCCACAGGAATTATCTGTGATGATGAATTATCTCCTGCTCAGTTAAGAAACCTTGAAGATGCACTACAGGCAAAAGTAATGGATCGTACTATGATTATACTAGATATCTTTGCCCAGCATGCAAGTACAAGAGAGGGTAAGATTCAAGTAGAATTAGCACAGCTAAAATACCGTGCTACTAGGTTAATTGGAATGAGAAACTCATTATCAAGATTAGGTGGTGGTATCGGTACAAGAGGTCCTGGAGAAAAGAAATTAGAGATTGATCGTCGTTTAATTAAAGATAGAATTGCTCAATTAAACCGGGAATTAGATGATATCAAGAGAAACAGAGAAGTTGCACGTTCTCTTCGTATGAAAAATCCTATTCCGGTGGTAGCAATTGTAGGTTATACCAACGCAGGAAAGTCTACGCTACTAAATCGCCTTACTGAGGCCGATGTGTTAGAGGCAAATATGCTATTTGCAACACTGGATCCCACCACTAGAAATCTTTCGCTAGAAAGTGGGCAGCAGGTATTGCTAACCGATACCGTTGGATTTATTAGAAAATTACCACACCATTTAATTGATGCGTTCCGTTCCACTTTAGAAGAAGCAAAGTATGCCGATATTATCATTCATGTTGTTGATGCTTCGAATCCTCAGGCTTATAAGCAAATGCATATTGTTTATGAAACATTAAAAAAGCTACAAGTAACAGATAAAACTGTTATTACGGTCTTTAATAAACAAGATCTTGTTCAAGAGGAAGAGCCAATGAAGGATTTAAAGGCAGATAAGACCGTAAAAATTTCCGCAAAGCAAGGCGTTGGTGTAGTAGAGCTTTTAGATATAATTGAAGAAGTATTAAGAGAGGCAAAGGTACTAATCGAGCATATCTTTTCTTACCAAGAAGCTGGGAGCATACAACTTATCCGTAAGTATGGACAGCTGTTAGAAGAGGAATATCAAGAAGGTGGCATTTTTGTAAAAGCCTATGTTCCAAAAGATATTGCAAACCAAATTGTATGGAGTAAACAAAGTTAAGCTTAAAACAATTATAGCAATAAATTTTTCATAATATTATAAAAATAGATTATATTGTGTTACGAAAAAAGTCCGTTAAGGAGCGAAACATAACGAAAACCGTGTGTTTAAGCTACTTTACGGACTTTTCTTTTGATACACACTTAAACACAATATGTAGTGGTAGGACTAAAATATCAAAATATATGTTGTAGTTAGCCTTGACGTTGCTATTGCTTTCTGATAGAATTTATTATTGAACAATGTAGGTAGGAAGGGAGAAGTACACATGATTAAAGTTGTGAAACGGGATGGTGAAATAGCCGAATTTGCGCTTTCAAAAATCAGTAGTGCCATTGCAAAAGCATTCAATGCTACGCAAAAACTTTATAACGAGGATATCATTAATTTGTTGTCTTTGCGTGTTACATCAGATTTTCAAACCAAGTTGAAAGACAGTACGGTTACGGTAGAAGATATTCAAGATAGTGTGGAGCATGTTCTTGAGCAATCTGGATATACCGATGTAGCAAAAGCCTATATTCTTTATCGTAAGAATAGGGAAAAAATACGTAATATGAAATCTACTATTTTAGATTACAAAGAAATTGTAGACATGTACGTGAAAGAGGAGGACTGGAGAGTAAAAGAAAACTCTACGGTTACTTACTCCGTTGGAGGATTAATTCTACATAATTCTGGAGCGATAACTGCAAACTATTGGTTGTCAGAGATTTATGATGAGGAAATTGCAAATGCCCATCGTAGCGCGGACATACACATTCATGATTTATCCATGTTAACAGGATATTGTGCGGGTTGGTCTTTAAAGCAACTAATTAAGGAAGGGCTTGGTGGTATTCCAGGTAAAATTACCTCATCTCCAGCAAAGCATCTTTCAACATTATGTAACCAGATGGTTAATTTCTTAGGTATTATGCAGAACGAATGGGCGGGAGCACAGGCTTTTTCTTCCTTTGATACTTACTTAGCTCCATTTGTAAAAGTAGATAATTTAAGTTATGAAGAAGTAAAGCAATGTATTCAATGCTTTATTTATGGAGTGAATACTCCTAGTCGTTGGGGAACACAAGCACCATTCTCCAATATCACGTTAGACTGGACAGTTCCAAATGATTTAGCGGAGCTGCCATGTATCGTCGGCGGAAAAGAGATGGAATTTAAATATAAGGATTGTAAGAAAGAGATGGATTTAGTAAACAAAGCCTTTATCGAAATTATGATTGAGGGTGATGCGAACGGACGTGGTTTTCAATATCCAATCCCTACTTACTCCATTACGAAAGATTTTGATTGGTCAGACACAGAGAATAATCGATTATTATTTGAGATGACCGCAAAGTATGGTACCCCTTATTTCTCTAATTATATCAATTCGGATATGGAACCAAGTGATGTTCGTTCCATGTGCTGCCGTCTAAGACTTGATTTACGTGAGTTACGTAAAAAGACGGGAGGTTTCTTTGGTAGTGGTGAAAGTACGGGTTCGGTAGGTGTAGTTACCATTAATATGCCTCGTATTGCCTATGTATCAGCAAATGAAGCTGAATTTTATCAAAGACTTGACCGTATGATGGATATCTCTGCAAGATCGTTAAAGGTTAAGAGAAAAGTTATCACAAAACTATTAGAAGAAGGCTTATATCCATATACAAAACGTTATCTTGGAACCTTCGACAATCATTTCTCTACCATTGGACTTATTGGTATGAATGAGGTAGGACTAAATGCAAGATGGCTTGGAAAAGATATGACAGATAAGAAAACGCAGCAATTTTCTGTAGAAGTTTTAAATCATATGAGAGATCGTCTTGGTGATTATCAGGTGGAATTCGGAGATTTATATAATCTAGAAGCAACACCAGCGGAATCAACCAGCTATCGTCTTGCAAAACATGATAGAAAACGTTGGTCTGAAATTAGGACAGCTGGAAAAGAAGGAGATACCCCTTATTACACAAATAGTTCCCATCTTCCAGTAGAATACACGGATGATATTTTCTCTGCACTTGATGTCCAAGACCAATTGCAAACGTTATATACTTCTGGTACCGTATTCCATGCCTTCCTAGGTGAGAAATTACCGGATTGGGAAGCAGCGGCTAAATTAGTTCGTACGATTTCAGAAAACTATAAATTACCTTATTATACTATGTCACCAACCTATTCGATCTGTAAAAATCATGGATATATTAAAGGTGAAAGTTTTGTATGTCCAGAATGTGGTGAAAAAGCAGAGGTATATAGTAGAATTACAGGGTACTATAGACCAGTGCAAAACTGGAATGAAGGAAAATCACAGGAATATAAAAATAGAATAGAGTACGATTTAGCTCATGCATTAAATACCGGTGATTTACTTAGTGCGAATAAAGGTATTGAGGAAGCTGCGGTTACATTAAATCTTGATGATAACGAGTCTTATCTATCAAACGACGGATGTTATTTATTTACTACAAAAACATGTCCAAATTGTAAATTAGCAAAAGGATATTTGGATGGTTATAAATATCAAGTAATTGATGCTGAAGAAAATATGGAATTAGCAAAGCAGTATCATATTATGCAAGCACCAACTCTATTGGTTGTAAAAGAGGGTATCATGACCAAATATGTGAATGCTTCGAACATTAAGCAATATGTAGATGCTGAAAGCGCATATGTTATATAATAATGACTTATCAACTAAGTAATAGAACGCATTGTTAGGATATGTTAGTTTAAAAGAAAGATACAATCATTTCATAGTGATTGTATCTTTCTTTTAAAATTTACGAGGAAATTGCGTTGTAATTAGCTATAAATGGAAAACTCTCCGAGGGATGCTTAGAGTAATGAAGTGAATTTGTTAACTAATCGGCTAATAATGTTACTCTTATAGGCCAAAAGTCACAGAAAAAATTGATTTTTATTTTTCGTATGTTATAATAAGGAAGGATAAGAAAGAAAATTCCAGTGCATTTTTTACAAATTTGGCTATTTTGTAATATCATTATCCCTAAGAGGTGAATTATGGAAGATAATAAAATACTGACAAGAGCATATGTAGGATGTGCTACCTTCGATAGTGACTTTCGTATCAGGGTAGGAGATGAAGGCATCTATCGAATTATAGATGAAGGAAAATGCTATCCTTATTCTCTTCTTCTGTTAATACATAATGAGGAACAGGAAGACTTTTGCATCGCTGTTCAGAATTTAAAGGAAAATGAAGTGCATAGTGGTACCTTTCATATTCGTCTTGAGGATGGGAAGTTCTATGTTGTGTATTATGTCGTAGAAAATCAGGGGATTCAATACATGGACGAAGAGTTATATCAAATACGTCTATATAATATAAAGGCATTTCATCAAGTAATAACGAAACAAGAGAATGAGATTATGGATTATCGGACCATATTAAGTTTAACTAATAATCTTTATTTTTCTTATGATATGAATACAACAAATTTTACATATTATTGGATGAGTGGGAATCAAGAGGTAATAGTCGCACAACAGCCTCTTCTTTTATGGAAAAAAGAAGTATTAGATAATGGTTATGTAAAAGAGCAGGAAAAAGCCATTTTCGGTAGTATGTGTGAAGATTTAATGGCGGGAACATCGAACTTTTATTACCAACTTATCAATAGCATCTTAACAAATGGAAAAGAAGTAGTTCGTTGGGTTATTCGAGGTTGCGCAGTTCATGAAAGAATGAAGTTGGATAGAATTGTTGGTGTTATAGAAATTGAGAAGTTAACGAAGGATGTACAAGAGAATTTCTTTTATGACCTAATGAATCGGGATGCTCTTACAGGCTTATTGAATAAGAGAGCTATAACTCAGCTTGCTGAGCAAAAGATCCAATATACTGGTAAGGATAAGTTCCGCTTTTTAATCTTAGATGTTGATAACTTTAAAACGATTAATGATTCCTATGGACATATGGTTGGTGATGAGGCTATCGTAAGAGTAGCCAATATTGTAAAAAAGATGGTTGGCGATCATGGGGTTGTTGGAAGAATAGGTGGAGATGAATTATTTGCTATCTTAGATAATGTGGACGATGAAAAGAGCCTAAGAAATGTATTAAAGGCAATACGAGAAAATGTTGCTTATGCTTACGTTGGTTCTGAAAACAATATCCATATCACATGTTCCATGGGTTGTGCAGAATATCCTACCGATGGGGTATCCTATAAGGAACTTTTTCAGAAGGCAGACTATAGTTTATACCTTGCTAAGGAAAAGGGGAAAAACCGTTATATCATCTATAATCCTTTAAAACATGGTGAAGTAAGTTGCAAGTTCCCGAATGCTATCCTTGGAATGGAGATAGCTTTTGCAGGATGTAGTAATACGAATCTTTTTTCAAACATGATGCAATCTTTATATGAAATGCGTAAAGATGGAATAGAAGAGGTATTCTGTCAGTTAGGAGAATTATATCAGTTTGAAAAGATAAATGTTTATTATGGAAGAGAATTGCCATTGATTATTCAATGGGGGAAAATCAATTCGGAAGATAAGAATGCAAAATATTTGTTAGAACAAGGATATCAGAAGAACTTTTCTGCAAATGGTGTTATTGTATTAGAAAATATGAATATCAGTAAATCGTTGCAGGCTTATCAAATTTTTATGAAGCAAAATTTAACATTTGTTATGCAAATTATGATAAAAAAGGAAAACAATATTTTGGGTTTAATCTCCTTAGAAAGAAAGGTAAAAAAATCTAAGATGTCAGTAGTTGATATTAACAATTTAGAGCTATTATGCCGCCTGATAGGAAATATAGTTCTAGATACAACACCTGATAGAAATGTAATTCTAGATACAATTTAACCCAGCAAGCAAGTCTAACCCCCACTTCTATGCGAAGCGTAAGCAGGGTTAGACTTTGCTTGTTTCAGTAGGAAAATAAGCTCCCACTGAAATAGTAACGTAGTTTCTAATGGGTTACGAGTAAGTAGCGTTTTGATAGCGTAACTGACATGAGAATTACGAGTATTCTTTGACGTTCATACGATAAAAAAAGGTAGAAAATAGAAATGAATTAGTTGGTTTATGAAATAGTACTTGAAAATTAACGGATGAAAGTCTAATATATTATAAAACGCAGCGTTTTAAGGGAAAATACGTAGAAAGAAGGATGTACAGATGCTGAATATCAGATATGAGAAAACAACTGCACCTAAGGAACTTCCTGCAGCTGACAATCCATTAAAATTTGGTACTATATTTACCGATCATATGTTTCTTATGGATTATGAAGAAGGTAAGGGTTGGCACGACGCTCGAATTGTTCCTTATGGACCAATTTCATTAGAACCATCCGCTATGGTATTTCACTATGGTCAGGAGATGTTTGAAGGATTAAAAGCATATAAGACAGAGGATGGAAGAACTTTATTATTCCGTCCAAATAAAAATGCAGAACGTGCAAATAACAGTAATAAGAGACTTTGTATCCCAACGATACCAGAAGAAGATTTTGCCCAGGCGGTAAAGGCTATGGTAAAGATGGATGAAAGATGGATACCTACAAAGCCGGGCACTTCCCTTTATATTCGTCCTTTTGTAATTGCAACAGATCCATTCCTTGGGGTGCGTCCATCCAATCGTTATCTTTTTGCTGTGATTTTATCCCCAGTTGGTGCTTATTATCCAGAAGGATTAAATCCTGTGAAGATTTGGATTGAGGATGAATATGTCAGAGCCATCAAAGGAGGAATCGGAGAAGCAAAAACAGGTGGTAACTATGTAGCGTCTTTGGCTTCTCAGGTAAAAGCTCATGAAGAAGGATATTCTCAGGTGTTATGGTTAGACGGTAAGGAAAGAAAATATATCGAAGAAGTTGGTGCAATGAATATTTTCTTTAAAATTAATGGTAAAGTGCTAACACCAGAGTTAAATGGTAGTATTTTACCAGGTGTAACCAGAGACTCCGTAATTTCGTTATGCAAACATTGGAACGTTCCAGTTGAGGAAAGAAGAATTTCCGTTGAAGAACTCTATGAAGCAGGTAAAGACGGTAGTTTAGAAGAAGTGTTTGGTACTGGAACTGCTGCAGTTATTTCACCGGTGGGACACCTTCGTTTTGAAGATCATGTATTAATGGTTGGAGATGGTGGTATCGGAGAGTTTAGTCAAAAAATATATGATACGATAACCGGTATCCAATTAGGGAAAGTCGAAGATACTCTTGGGTGGACTGTGGAAGTAGTGTAAAAAATCTAGACTTTTCAAAGGAAAGGCATTGGAAAATTAACCAGTATGCGTTGGTTAATTTTTCAACTGCCTTTTTTTATGGAATGTTATACAATACATATGGCATAGATTATATGGTAACAAACGATTTGGAGCATAATATGAAAGACAAGATTATCATGTTAGTATTGTTACTAATCTTCCTATCTCTCATTGGTAGGTTGTTCTATGATAAAGCAAATGAAGAGGCTACAGCAGGTATTATTGGGAAAGTAGAGTATGTATCGCTCGATGAGTTGGCCCTTTTTGTTACTTTAGAAAATGAGGTACAGCTTAATAAACAAGGAATGGTTTGGATGGATGGAAGTAGTATATGGGATCATGACATCACTGCTAGTATTACTGTAGAAAGTGGTTATGTAAGTGATGGGGATTTAAGCAGGGAACCTGACTATGTACATCATTATCCCAACTTATATGCGAAATCAGAAGCGGATTATAAATCACCTACGGATGGCAGGAAAGTCTGTTTTTTAACATTTGATGATGGACCAAGTGCAAATACCTTAAAGGTACTTGATGTACTTGATGAGAAGAAGATTAAAGCTACCTTTTTTGTTATAGGAGAGGAAATTAATAAAGAAAATGCCAATATATTAAAAGAAGTAGTAAAACGAGGTCATCTCATTGGTGTACATACTCATGTTCATGATTATAATAAAATTTATAAGTCGGTTGACTCTTTCTTAAAGGATTATGATAAGGCATTTCAAAAAATTGAAGAAGTCACTGGAGTACGTCCATATATTTATCGATTCCCAGGAGGAAGTTATAATCATTACCTAAAGAGAATAAGAAAAGAGCTAGTCGCTGAAATGACAAGAAGAGGTTTTACCTATTATGATTGGAATGTTAGTGGGGAAGATTCGGTAGGTTCTCCTACTGCATATTCTATCAAAAAAAATATAAGCAGAGATTTGAATCGGTATCGGTGTCCAGTGGTTTTGTTACATGATGGTCAAACGAATCCATTAACAGCAAAGGTATTGGGTGGGGTAATCGACTATATTGAGTCAAAGGGATATGAATTTGATACCTTAGATCATAGAGAACCTTGTCAATTTAGGTGGTAGAGTAACGGTAGAAAAAGGGCTTTTGCGTATAAGATTATGCTTTAAAATAGCAGTTAATCTTACACGTAAAAGCCCTTTTTATAACAAGTGGTATAAAGTTCATACACTTGTTTGGTTGAATAAGAAAGAGGTATACCTAATTATTGATATTCTGCCATTCTTGTAATAGCAACATAAATGCCGGAAATCTTATACCATGTTGGAAGGTCAACGATACCTGACTGAGGAAGATTAAATTGTTTTTGGAAAGCTTTTACCGCCGCTGCAGTTGCAGGACCAAAGATTCCATCGGCTGAGACATTAGGAATTGGATAGTATACATCAGCGATAGCATTTAACTGCTCTTGTAGCTGCATAACGCTAGAGCCAGAGGAACCTATCGTTAAATTATACCCTGGGAAGGACACAGGTACTCCGGAAACCTCATACGTAGTATTGATATATATACTATCTCCATAATAATATCTAAGAATTTGAATCGGTGTATATCCCTGATCTCCAAGAGTTTTAGAACCCCATTGTGTCATTACTTCAGGACAAGATACACGTTTACCATCACAATACTGTGTAAGGATTGGCTGTTTCACATTTGGACGAGATAAATAGTTATTAAAGATTGTATCAACAACTCTGCTTATGGAATCAAAAAAGTTTCGACCAGGCATAAACTTATGATCGTATGCAGTGGAAGAGGTAATAGTAAAACTAAATCCTTTATTACGATACCACTCCGTAAAAACACGGTTTAAGGTAAAAGATTGAATCGCTAATACATTTGCATAAATGGTAGATTCTGGCCAGGTAGCATAGATTTCACTGGAGGCTACATTTTTAATGTAATCACGATATGGAACCCAGTAATCCTTAGCCGTTTTGTCAGTAGGAACCCCATCATGAACGACAATGAATTCAGGAATAACAACATTTGGGAGTACAATTTCACCAGCTTCTTCCAAAGGTTTTATTTCATCTTCCAAAATCTTAGGTGGATAATCTCCATATAGGGTATGGTATGGTATTACAAAAGCCTCCGCAGTATTACGGACTCCTGCTGATGGGGTTGGGTCTAGTAAGATATTTTGTAAGGCATTTACGGTTGGAAGTATTTGTGCTCCAGTTATGATAACCGGTTCAAAACCAGGTGCTTTTATTGTCAAAGTATACTCGGAATACGGCATTGGAGCACTAGGTTCCAAACTGTAATCCACAGGAGGTGCTGGTAATTCGACGAGCTCTGTTCTTCCTGTATCGCTTGTTTGTAATTCTTCTATAGGTTGTGTAGAAGGATCACCGGTAAATTGAATACCAACTGTAGCATTACTAATAGGGCGATTGTCTCTAGCAGAAAGTACATCTACAACAAGGCCGCCAAGAGACTGCGTTTCAACCTGGGCTGGATATACTCTGTAGTCGTTACGAGGCATCATATTAGTACGAGGAATTTGATTATCCATAGTGGGTGAAAATACATCTTTTTCTAACCCCAAACCTTCACGGAAGGTAGGGTAACGAAAAGAGTATGGGTTGTATACCATGTCTTACTACCTCAATATACTGGTTCAAGATAAGGTATGCGAAGTAGCCATGATTGGTGCAAGTACATAGGCCTCTTAGTAATATTAAGAAGGAGCACTTATTAAAACTAATAAGTATGCATTATCTTATTAAGATTAAGTAAATATGCATAATTTAAAATATAGAATAACAAGAATTTTTAGTCATATTCTAGAATAAATATTTCTTGTAATTTTAAAGGTGGTGTGGTATCATTTTAACAATTTGAGTATTTATTTGCAAAAATTAAGCCTCTGGACTTAAGATGTATCACCTTTAATTTTCATGGATTACATGAAATAAGGAAGAGGCGATATATCTTATTTTTTTAAATAGGACTTGGTAAAAATATCCAAATAAGTAAAGAAAGACTGAATTAATACTCAAAAAACATAACATAATAGGAGGATTTGTATGAAAGCTTTTCTGATACTGGAAGACGGGCACATTTTCGAAGGTAAACATATTGGTTCGAAAAGAGAGGTTATTAGTGAAATCGTATTTAATACCTCAATGACAGGTTATCTGGAGATATTAACGGATCCATCCTATGCTGGTCAAGCTGTGGTTATGACATATCCGCTTATCGGTAATTATGGTATTTGTCCATCCGATATGGAATCCTTAAAGGCGTGGCCAGATGGATTTATTGTAAGAGAGACATCACGAGTACCAAGTAATTTTAGATCTAAATTAAGCTTAGAGGAGTTCCTGATTAAGAATGATATCCCTGGAATCTCTGGTGTGGATACAAGATGCTTAACGAAGATTCTTCGTGAGAGCGGTACAATGAACGGCATGATCACTACAAATGAGAATTTCATAATTGAAGATGTAATAAATGCATTAAAAGATTATAAAGTAACGGGTGTGGTTAGCAAAGTAAGTTGTAAAGAGAAGAAAGTTACAACACACGAGAACTTTACCCCAACTGATTTTGAAATGGCAAAGATGACCTATATGGCATCTACTGAGATGAAAGAAGCAATTGAGAAAGCGACTAAAAATGGTGTTTGTCTTGGTGAAATTGCCTTGGCTTGCATGCAGGGAACTGCAGGAATCGCTTATTTAAATAAGTTAGCAGAAGATGAAAACCTAGTAAAAACGCATTATAAGGTTGCATTAATGGATTTTGGTTCTAAGAAAAATATTGAACATTGTCTATTAAAAAGAGGCTGTGAAGTAACTGTTTATCCTGCTGATACAAAGGCAGAAGAAATATTAGAGGCAAACCCAGATGGAATTATGTTAAGTAATGGCCCTGGAGATCCAGCAGAATGTTTTGAAATTATTAAAGAAATTAAAAAATTATCTGAAACAAACATCCCTATCTTTGCAATTTGTTTAGGGCATCAATTAATGGCACTTGCAAATGATTTTGAAACTAAGAAGATGAAGTACGGACATCGTGGAGCGAACCATCCAGTGAAAGATTTAGAAACTGGCCGCGTTTATCTGTCCTCCCAGAATCATGGTTATGTAGTAGTGGAAGATACCATTGATGAGTCTAAGGCAGAGGTTCGCTTTATTAATGCAAATGATAAGACAATAGAGGGAATTAAGTATAAGAATAAAAATATATTTACGGTACAGTTCCATCCGGAGGCATGTGCTGGTCCACAAGATTCCGAGTTCCTATTTGATGAGTTTATGAAGATGATGGAGGTAAATGCGTAATGCCAAAGAATAATAACATTAAGAAAGTTTTAGTGATTGGTTCCGGCCCGATTGTGATTGGCCAGGCAGCAGAGTTTGATTATGCAGGTACCCAAGCTTGTCGTTCTTTAAAGGAAGAAGGAGTTACAGTTGTATTGGTGAACTCAAATCCAGCAACGATCATGACAGACAAAGACATCGCAGATATGGTTTATATAGAGCCATTAACTCCTGATGTAGTAAAGAAGATTATTTTAAAAGAAAAACCAGACAGTGTACTTCCAACCCTTGGTGGTCAGGCAGCGTTAAATATTGCAATGGAGTTAGAGGAATCTGGATTCTTAGCAGAAACAGGGACCAAATTAATTGGAACTACCTCATTAACCATTAAAAAGGCAGAAGACCGTTTAGAGTTTAAGAATACAATGGAGAAAATCGGGGAACCTTGTGCAGCCAGCGTTGTAGTTACTACAGTACCGGCGGCAGTTGACTTTGCAGAGACCATCGGTTATCCAGTTGTAATCCGTCCAGCCTATACTCTTGGTGGTTCTGGTGGTGGTATCGCAGCGGATAAGGAAGAATTAATTGATATCTGTACGAATGGATTACGCCTTAGCCGTGTGGGACAGTGTTTAATCGAGCGTTGTATCGCTGGGTGGAAAGAGATTGAATATGAAGTAATGCGTGATGGTGCAGGAAACTGTATTACGGTATGTAACATGGAAAACTTAGACCCAGTAGGTGTTCATACAGGAGATAGTATCGTAGTTGCTCCATCTCAGACACTATCCGATAAAGAATACCAGATGTTACGTACCTCTGCATTAAATATTATTACAGAAATAAATATTACAGGTGGATGTAATGTACAGTATGCATTAAAGCCGGATAGCTTTGAGTACTGTGTAATTGAAGTTAACCCTCGTGTAAGCCGTTCTTCTGCGCTTGCCTCTAAAGCAACCGGATATCCAATTGCGAAGGTCGCAGCGAAGATTGCACTTGGTTATACCTTAGATGAGATTCCAAATGCAATTACAGGTAAAACCGTAGCAAGCTTCGAACCAGCACTTGATTACTGTGTAGTAAAGATTCCAAAGTGGCCATTTGATAAGTTTATTATGGCAAAGAGAACCTTAACGACTCAGATGAAAGCAACTGGTGAAGTAATGAGTATCTGTACGAACTTCGAAGGTGCTCTTATGAAGGCAGTACGTTCTCTAGAACAGAATATCTATAGTATGAACTATGGTGACTATAGCAAGGACAGCGTGGAAGATATACGTGAGAAACTTCACTTGATTGATGACAGACGTATCTTTGTTATCGCAGAGGCAATCCGCCGAGGAATTACACCAGAAGAAATTAATGATATTACAAAGATCGACTTATGGTTTATTGATAAAATAGCAATACTTACGGAGATGGAAAAACGCTTAAGTGAAGAACCATTAACGAAAGAGTTAATGTTAGAAGCTAAGCGTATGGAATTCCCAGATCGTGTGATTGCCCAGTTTAGTGGAAAGACGTTAGAGGAAGTGAAGAAGCTTCGTAAAGAAGAGTATGAAATTCATGCAGCATTTAAGACCGTTGACACATGTGCAGCAGAGTTTGAAGCTCAGACCCCTTACTACTATTCCTGCTTTGATAGTGAGAATGAAGTGGATGCTACTAAGACAAAGAAGAAAGTATTGGTACTTGGTTCTGGCCCAATCCGTATCGGACAGGGTATTGAGTTCGACTACTGCTCCGTACATGCAACTTGGTCTATGAGTAAGAGCGGCTTCGAGACAATTATCGTAAATAATAATCCGGAAACAGTAAGCACAGACTTTGATATCGCAGATAAGCTTTACTTTGAGCCATTAACTCCAGAAGATGTGGAAAATATCGTAGATCTGGAACAGCCAGATGGTGCAGTAGTACAGTTTGGTGGTCAGACAGCGATTAAGTTAACTGAAGCACTTCTTAAGATGGGAGTTCCAATCTTAGGAACCAGTGCAGAAAATGTTGACGCTGCTGAAGATCGTGAGTTATTCGATGAAATTCTTGAGAAGTGCTGTATTCCTAGACCAGCTGGTAAGACTGTATTTACCACGGAGGAAGCAATTGTAGCTGCAAATCAATTAGGTTATCCAGTACTTGTTCGTCCTTCCTACGTACTTGGCGGTGCAGGAATGCAAATTGCAATCTGTGATGATGACGTTCGTGAGTTTATGGAAATCATTAACCGAAATGTTCAGGAACATCCAATCCTTGTAGATAAGTATTTGATGGGAAAAGAAGTCGAGGTGGATGCAGTATGTGATGGCGAGGATATCTTAATCCCTGGTATCATGGAGCACATCGAGAGAGCAGGTATTCACTCAGGTGATAGTATCTCTGTTTACCCAGCACAGAGTATAAGTAATAAGGTACAGGATGTAATCGTTGATTATACAAGAAAATTAGCGAAGTCCTTAAATGTAATCGGTTTAATCAACATCCAGTTCATTGTATATAATGAAGAAGTTTACGTAATCGAGGTTAACCCAAGATCCTCCCGTACGGTACCATACATTAGTAAGGTAACAAATATTCCAATCGTTTCGCTTGCATCGAAGGCAGTTCTTGGAGAAAAAATTGCAGATTTAGGATATGGCACAGGACTTGCAAAGAAAGCAGATTATATTGCGATTAAAATGCCTGTTTTCTCCTTCGAGAAACTTCGTGGTGCAGACATTGGCTTAGGACCAGAAATGAAGTCTACAGGTGAGTGCCTTGGTATCGCAAAAACTTTCAATGAAGCATTATATAAAGCATTCCTAGGTGCTGGTATCAATCTCCCAAAGCATAAGAAGATGATTCTAACCGTAAAGGATGCAGATAAATTAGAAGCAGTATCAGTAGGTAGAAGATTTAAAGCCCTTGGATACGAAATTTATGCAACAAGAAGTACTGCAAGAGTATTAAAGGAAAATGGAGTGGATGCAATTCCAGTTCAGAAGGTAGACGGAGAATCTCCTACCATTTTAGACTTGCTTCTTGGTCATGAAATTGACTTAGTAGTGGATACTCCAACCCAGGGACGTGATAAATCCAGAGATGGTTTCGTAATCCGTCGTATGTCGATTGAAACAGGTGTAACTTGCTTAACTTCTCTTGATACAGCAAATGCATTACTGACAAGTTTAGAAAATGTGGCCGATGGCGAATTAAGTTTGATTGATATAGCAAGAATTTAAGTAGCAACGTAGTTGCTACTTAAAAAGAGGGGTAACTGTGCATACACGTTACCCCTCTTTTATTCAGTACATCTAGTGATGCTGGACTACAATTATTAATAAAGCTCTCAAAGTGTACTTTTCTAGTTTATGACAAGGAAAAGTTCGATAAGTGTACTTTTTCTTGTTTTAATTTTTTTCTACTAAAGTAAATACATAAGATTCCCCTGCGTCCATCGAACGAGTGTATATCGTTTTAGACTTACCGTATTCAATAACGAACTTCTTTTTTTCAGAAGCAAAGACGTGTCCATCTTCATTATCAGAGTACGATTCAGATGTGGAAATGGTGATCGAATTTGAATCAATTTTAACAACTTTAAACTCCCTTAGGAAGGCGCTTCCTCTCAGGGGAATATCATACGTTTTCTTTGATATAAGATTCTCATAGTAGAACTCATTTTCTGGATAATCTATATTTTGATCTGACCATGAGTCGACTAATAAATGTAAGCTATAATTACTTTCTTTTGGTGAGCATGAAACTAATAGTGCAGCGAATAATACGACAACAAGACTTGATATTATGCATTTTTTCATATGAATATCCTTTCCTCTTTCTCATTGTTATAAAAAAAGTTCTATATATGCAGAGATTTACAGAAAATATCTTTCAGAGAAAGACTATTAGCTGAGATTAAGCATTGCCACTTTATGACAAATTTTATCCTATTATATCACATAGATAAATGGAGATACAAGTTTAATTGGAAAGAATGCTCAAATGTATCTTCGATTCTTGAGCCAAAGGGAAATAAGACTGAAAGGGGTTAATGGAAGAATGCTAAAGCAAATCTATGATTCTGTAGCCAAGCGAAATAAGTCTAATAGGATAGAAGTAAGCTCAAGCGAATCTATAATCTTAAAATAATAAAAAAGTGCTATCGTACAAAAAAATTCACTAGTACGACAGCACTTTTTTATTATTATGATTTGACGAACACTTAAAATTACATTTCTTTATAAAAGTTCACCATGATGTCTTATATAAGCTTTCTTTAGAACAGTTGCCAATACCATATACATTAGAATGCAAGGAAGTAAAAAAGCAAAGTATGCCATTGGAAGGGCTACAAATCCGAGCATTGTTCCTAATGCAGTAAATGGAATGACTGTTAATACCGCAATCCCTGTAAAGGTGAGCATTGTTACGGAAGCGGATGCATGGCTCTGAATAAATGGGAGCTTTGGTGTACGAATCATGTGAATTACTAGAGTTTGACTCCACATGGACTCAACAAACCATCCTGCCTGGAACATAGCTGCATAACTTGCTTGCATTTGTAGTAATGCGGTGCCAGAGTAATGGCTAGCAAGGTTATGGAATAAAACACCATTGGATACAAACATTGGGCAGAGTACAAAATACATAAATGCATAGGTCAACCAGTCAAAGACAGAACTTGCTGGGCCAATCCAAATCATAAAACTTCCAACGGAGGAAGCATCCCACTTTCTTGGAACAGTAAGAAACTCTTTATCTACATTATCCCAAGGAATCGCAGTACAAGATAGATCATAAATGAGATTTAAAATGATTAGGTGTACGCTCATCATTGGAAGGAAAGGAAGTAATGCTGAGGCTACTAATACTGAAAACATGTTGCCAAAGTTAGATGAAGCTGTCATCTTAATATATTTAATCATATTGGCATAGGTTTTTCTTCCCTCAATAATACCTTCTTCTAAAACCATTAAATCTTTTTCTAATAGAATAATATCTGCGGATTCTTTCGCAATGTCTACTGCGGTATCAACGGAGATACCAATGTCAGCAGATTTCATTGCAGCTGCATCATTAATACCATCTCCCATAAAGCCAACGGTATGCCCACTGTTTCGTAGAACTGTTACAACACGGGATTTTTGGTCTGGTGATAGCTTTGCAAATACATCCGTAGTTTCAGCAGCTATTGCAAGTGCTTCATCGGTCATTGAATCAATATCTGCACCAAGTAACAGATTACCAACCTCCAAACCAACTTGCTTACAGATACAGCGTGTTACCTTATCGTTATCCCCTGTGAGGATTTTGGTTGTAACGCCATGAGCTTTCAGTGCTTTAATTGCATCTTTTGTTGATTCTTTTGGTGGATCAAGAAAAGCGAGGTAACCAATAAGCACCATGTCGCATTCATCTTTTACTCCAAAAGCACCGACAGGAGAAGGATTTGTTTTTTGAGCTACGGCAATAACACGCATTCCATCTTCATTAAATCCATTTACAGTTTCAAAAATATTTGATTTTATCTCTTCAGTTAAAGGCTCTACTTTGCCATTGAGTTCCACATAAGAACAAACAGAGAGCATTTCTTCTACTGCACCTTTGGTAACCATTTGAGTTTTACCATTTTTATCGCTTACAACGGTGGAAAGACGACGGCGAGTAAAATCAAACGGAATTTCATCGACTTTGACATAAGCGGCAGATAAATCAAGTAGCTTCGGATCGGAGGCTTCTTCCTCTTCTGTCTTTCTAATGATAGCAAGGTCCATCAAATTCTTATAACCTGTTTGAAAGTAACTGTTCAAATAAGCATGGCGAAGTACACGTCTGTCTTCTTTACCTATAACGTCTAAGTGATATTCCAAAACAACTTGATCCTGGGTTAATGTACCAGTTTTGTCAGTACAAAGAATATCAATAGCTCCAAAATTCTGGATGGAATTTAAATTCTTAACAATCGTCTTTTTCTTAGACATAGACACTGCACCTTTTGCAAGGCAAGTGGTTACAATCATTGGTAACATCTCTGGTGTAAGTCCTACTGCAATTGATATAGCAAACAAAAAGGCATCAAGCCAATCACCTTTTGTAAGACCATTAATAACAAATACGATAGGAACCATGACTAACATAAATCGGATTAAAACCCAAGAGACAGAGTTTACACCTTTTGTAAAGCTGGTTTCTACTGCATCGCCAGCAACGGAAGAAGCCATGGAACCAAAGAGTGTATCATCTCCGACAGCGATAATAACAGCAGTAGCACTACCGCTTATTACGTTACTCCCCATAAATGCAATATTGTTATAATCAGTTATAGCATCACACGCAGTTCCATAAACAATAGGAAGCTTTTCTAATGGATCATTTTCACCAGTCAGTGAGGATTGACTGATAAATAAATCTTTTGCACTCAAAATTCTTACATCCGCTGGCACCATATCACCAGCAGCAAGATGAATAATATCGCCAACAACAGCTTCCTCTAAAGGAATCTCCATCTTTTTTTCTTCAAGACGGTCTACGGTACAAGTTGTCGTAATCATGGCAAGCAGTTTTTCAGCTGCATTACCAGAGCGTGACTCTTGCACGAAACGCAAAGTACCTGAGATGAAAACCATAGTCAGGATAATAATTACCGTAATTGGATTGATATCATCGGGAGCATTTTGTTTTAGTGGAAGGATAATATCTGTTATGGTGGATACGATAGCTAGGCACAATAAGATAATAGTAAAAGGATTAATGAATGCACCTGCTAATTTTTGAATTTGGGATTTCTTCTTTCCCTCGGTAACTTTGTTGCTACCATGCGATAAACGGCTATCAAGCACGTCTTTTTCAGAAAGTCCATCCATTGATGTTTCTAGATTTTGTAAAATAATGTCAGTAGGATTCATAGCTGCAAAGGAAATCGCTTTATTTGCATTATCTCTGCGAGCTTTTATTTCTGCAATTTGTTTTGCAGAAACATTGTGATTTCTTTTCTTGTTCATATGTCGAACCTCCTTGATGTTATACAATTTTTGGAAGCAAGACATAAACCGATTAGGATATATTCATATTCAGAAAAACAGATAGAGTCCGTAGTTCTATCTTCGTGTCCTTCCGGAATATGTTATGTCCGGGTGGGTATATGTCATTGGAACTTCGGCCTTCCGAGTTTCCGGATTCCATCTGCTTTTCCTCCTTTTTTCTAAATTTTATATTTTTTGGGGTAATACATACTGATTTTTTCGCATACCCATCAGTTAGTATAATGGAAAGGGAAGTTAAATCCAATAGCAAAATTCTTGCGATTTTCTTGCTGTATTAAAAAATAATTCTATTCATGACAAGGAAAAGTTCATGATACTTATTTTTTCTTTAAGAAATCAATTTAAAATATACTTACCAAGTTTAGTATTGGTCATTAAATTTATATCCAATTCCCCATATGGTAATAATGTATTCAGGTTCATCTGGATTTGGTTCTATTTTTTTGCGAAGTTTACGAATAAAAGCCATAATATTACTATCCGACATTAGATAATCTTCTTCCCAAACTGCTTGAAATATCTGTTCTTTCGTATATACGTATCCTCTGTTTTGGGCAAGAAAATATAGAATATCAAATTCTTTCGGTGTCAAACTGATTTCTAAATCCTTACGAAGCACTTTTCTACTTTTTAGGTAGATGGAAAGGTCTCCCGCATAAATGTTATCATCTATATTATCTATAAAACTTTTTGAATTATTAGTCATACTTAATATTAGAGTAGAATCTTCACTTTGAATTAAGTCGTTTAATCCTTGAAGAAGTTCTTTCGAATACACAGAGTTTGGCTGTTCTATATTTATTTTATCGCGAATCCATCTGACTAGAGCTGAATCCACCGTAATAAAGCTTGTATTTTTTTTCATAATGAATTCATTCTCCTTTAAGGTTTAGTTCTTTTTTGATATGACCTCTTATAAAAAAACTTCTCCTATTATTTTATCATATTGTTTTAAACTTGACTTGTATTTTTTTCGATATCCATAATAATCATTTACTATCTTATTATTATAACCAAGCATTCAATCTTATAATTATAGCCAGGCATTCAATCTTATATTTATAGCCAGGTATTCAATCTTATAATTATAGCCAGGCATTCAATCTTATTATAGCCAAGCATTCAATCTTATTATAGCCAAGCATTCAATCTTATTATAGCCAAGCATTCAATCTTATTATAGCCAAGCATTCTATCTTCTTATTATAACTAAGTATTCTATCTTCTTATTATAACTAAGTATTCTATCTTCTTATTATAACTAAGCGCTCTTTCTTATTATAAATATAAATGTTATAAACATAAATGCTTTTATTCATGGCAAGGAAAAGTTCACAAAGGGTGTGTTTTCTTATTTCACATCATTTTAAAGTCAAAGGATTTTCATAGTGTCAGGTACGTTGGCAAAACGCTACTTACTTAAAAAATATAGATTGCATAACTTGTCTAACTCTTATATACTGTAATAGATTAGATAGAAGGGAGGTTCTTATCATGAAGATTGGAATCATCGGCTATGCGAAACCAGAGCTGGAAAGTCTTTTGCAAGCATATGCAGTGAAAAAAGTATTAGAGGATGAGGCTGTAGATTGCTATTGGTATCGTAAGAGGGACAATTTCACTTACAAAGCCGCTAGAACCACTCACAAAAGGAACTTACTTGACGCTTTAAGCGGGCGCCAACATATCCATGTCGACTTAAATGAAGCAAAGACCGCCATGGAAGGGTTTGTTAAAGATAAATTATCTTTGAATCCAAATAAATCGGAAAAAACAGATAGCTTTGTAATTGTTAATTATAAATCTACCATTGATACAACAAATTCTACTGCGAATTACATAGACTTTTATCAAAGAAGTTTCGAACCAAAGTCTGAGATTACAGAGGCATTGATGCTTTGTAGCTTGGAAGATTATGAGAAAATCATGGGAGAGACAATAGATGAACAGGCCTATGTTTTTATGGATAGCGAAACTGACAAAGCTGGCATTATTCCCTCCGTACGAAAGATTGCAAAGGCAAATAATCTAAAGGTAATCTCGAAAGCTTATAATCGCACCTATTATGCATTTGAAAAGGTTACAGAAATATTTACTCCATCGGAATATTTGGCATATATTCGTGATGCAAAATTAGTAGTTACCGATTCTTTTACAACGGTATATTTTGCAATCTTAATGAAAAAGCCATTAATTTGTTACGATCAAGGAATGACACAAGGAAAAATCAAACGATTTTTACAAAGACTATCCTTGATGGATAATTATTTTACGATGAAACAATCGAACACTTCCTTAACAGCATATAGCATAAAACATCCTAACAAAGTTAACAAACAGCTAAAGAAGTATCGTGAAGAGTTGACAGATTCTCTATATGAATTGGTAGGGGCTTTTGGCATCGATCAGCCAGTTAACTGCCCGACTAAAATAACTCGTGGTGAGTGTTGCGGTTGTTATGCATGTAAAGAGGTATGTCCTACCGGTGCTATTCAAATGTTAATGGATAGGGAAGGATTTTATTACCCACATGTGAATAAGGAAAAGTGTATCCATTGTGGGCTTTGTGAAAGAGTATGTGTGAAAAAAGAGAATTCTCAGATTGTTTCTTATGAAGCAGATTATCCAAAGGTTTATAGTGCAATTAATAAGGATGAGAATGCTAGAATGATTAGTACCTCAGGAGGAGTCTTCCATGCACTATCAAAATACGCAATTGAACAGCGCGAAGGTGTAGTATTTGGGGTAAAATTTGATGAGAATATGAATGCAGTTTCAACCTTAGCTAGCACAATGAATGATGTAAAAGCATTCTATGGATCAAAGTATGTTAAGAGTGAGATTGATGGTGTATATGCAAAGGTAAAAGAACAGTTAAATGAGGGTAAGTTTGTCTTATATTCAGGGTTACCATGTGAATGTGCTGGCTTAAAGGCATATCTACGAAAAGATTATGAGAATCTATTCATTAGCGAAATTTTATGCCATGCAGCTCCTTCACCAAAGGTATTTAAAAATTATCTAAAGTTCCTCTCTATAAAATATAAGTCACCGATAACCAATGTGGTATTCCGTGATAAGAGGGATGGATGGTTAATTCATAAGTGTAGTATGGTGATAGAATTTAAAGATCGTAAGCCACTGGTTGTGAATGCAAGAAGAAATAATTATTTTAGAAACTTTTTATTAGATAATATTCAGCGTCCAGGATGTTCACAGTGTAGTTTTGTTGGTAGAAGTCGTGTAGGCGACATTACCATCGGAGATTTCTGGGGAATACATCGTATGGATGAAGAAATGTTTGACGATAAAGGAACTAGTGCTATTATGGTAAATACAGAGAAAGGTGCGAAGGTTCTTGAAGAGTTAAAAGATTCTTTCTATATGAAGGAAAAAAGTATAAAAGAACTATTCAAATATAACCATAGCAAGCCTTGTCCATATAAGCCAGAACGTGATGAGATTTTCAAACGTTTAGGAAAAGAAAAAATAAACCCATTATTAGAAAGTTTCAATGATTTAAAAAATAAATCAGCTAGAGATATAACGGCAAAAGAAGTAGTAAATGAAGTAATAATGGACGATTAAGACATTTATAAATATAAGAAGTAAGGAATAAAATTCAATGGGAAGTAAGAATGCTTTCTAGAGATTATTTTGTTCCTTACTTCTTTTTTTGCTAGGAATTATGAAGTGGTACGTTTTTCTAATATAAAGAAGAAGTAATCAGAGAACTTTTTCTTTCATTGAGAAAAATACTGAAGTTTTAAACTGATTTTTCACATACTAAAAATGATAGAACGTTTTTATAGAAGTTTCTAAATTAGACAGATACATACTACAAATTACTTTGGGGATAGTAATCATACAATAATTTAGTTAAAAGTGGACATGTTGCGTAGTTTGATTAATTACTACGGCAGACGCATACTGGAAAGGAACTGTTGTATGAAAATAGGAATTGTAGCAGATCTAAATGATATGAATTTAGATGTTTGGTTGTCTACTTATGCTTTACAAGAAGCGTTAAAAGAAATGGAACATATATCAGTTGTAATTCACCATTCCTTTATAAATAGTGAGGATGGAGAAAAGCTAGGGCCAAAAGAGCTTGCCTATGAGTTTTATAATGTTGTGGAAGGAAGTTCACAGCTTAGTAATGATGCTGGATATTATAATTTATTCGATATTTATCTTGTGGCAAGTGAGAGAATGTGGCAGAAGGTAAAAGATAATACAATTAAAGAATATTATCCAATCCATTATTTACGAGATTCTATCCTCTTAATGCAACAAAAAAACTATCACCCACTTGCTAAGAAGAAATCAATTAACGAAGATTATCTTCTCTGCTATTATGAGACTCCTTCCAAGGAAAAATTAGAGTTTCTTAAGTTTCTTTTGGATAAAAAGAGCCTTAAGCTAGTATCAAACCAGATGGGAAATAATGAACTTAAAAGCTTACAAAGCTATACAGATCAAGATATCAGAGAATTCTTACTCTATCTACGTCATGCCAAGGTTGTAATTACTGATTCGGGATTTATTGCCTCTATGGCTCTTCTATATGAAAAACCATTCTTATTACTATCGGAAAAAACACAGGAGGTTTTAGCAGCAGGAATCTTAAAGGAATTAGGATTGTCTAGCCTTATCCTTTCCGATTTATCTACATCGAGAGATATTAGTATCTATAACTCTTTGTTGGAAACTTATGAAAATAATCAGCGGGAATTTAGAAAACGCATCAAAGATTTTAGAAAAGAACAAAAGAAAAAATTAAGCCAATTAATAAGATTAGCCAGTTATGAGATGTATGTTGATTGCCCAACGGATATTAAAAAGATTGAGTGTTGTGGATGCACAGCTTGTAGAGAAGTATGTCCTTATAATGCGATTGAAATGAAGCCGGATGAGGAAGGATTTATCTATCCGGTTGTGGATCATGATAAGTGCGTCAAATGTATGCTTTGTAAAAAAGTCTGTGTAAAAAGAGAAAATCCACAGACGATTACTTATGAAAAAAGAGAAAATCAGCAGACAAATAATAATGTAAAAAAAGAAAATCCACAGACGGATACTAGTGTAAGAAAAGAAAGTTCACAGACGAATACTAGTGCAAGAAAAGAAAGTTCACAGACGAATACTAGTGTAAGAAAAGAAAATTCACAGACGAATACCTATGCGAAAAAAGAAAATTTTCAGACATTTACTAATGAAAAAAAAGAAAATCCACAGACGATTACTTACGCAAAAAAAGAAAATTCACAAGCGATTTCTCATGCAGAAAGTTATCCCATAGTATACGCAGTAAATAATAAAAAGCTTAAGGTAAGAACTAATAGTTCTTCTGGTGGTATCTTCCCAGAATTGGTTCAATATGTAATAGAAGAATTAGAGGGATATGTAGTTGGTGTTAAGTTTGATAACGATATGAATGCAGTTTCTTCGATTGCACACACCATGGAGGAAGCAAAGGAATTCTATGGAGCAAAGTATACCAAGAGTGATTTTACCGGAATGTTTCGGAATGTAAAAAAGCTTTTAGATAAAGGGGAAACGGTTCTTTATTCTGCTCTTCCATGTGAGGCTGCAGGTCTTCGGGCATTTTTAAGAAAAAGATATGATAACCTTATTGTTAGTGAAGTACTATGCCATGCGGGACCATCTCCACTTGTATTTCGCAGGTATGTTCAGTATTTAGAGTCACGTTTTCATTCAAAGGTTAAAAAAATAAATTTTCGAGATAAATCAAAAGGATGGCTTGCACTTGATAATACCATGGTTGTAGAGTTTGCAAATCGAGAACCGCTAAAGCTTCGGGCAAGAAGAAACAATTATTATCGTAGCTTTATTAAAGATAATATAGCAAGGCCTGCTTGCAGTCAGTGTTCTTTTGTATATACCAATCGAGTCGGAGATTTAACGATGGGTGATTTTTGGGGAATTCAGTATGCAAAACCAGAGATGTTTGACAATAAGGGTACTAGTATATTAATGATTAACACTAAGAATGGAGAAAATATCTGGAATAAAATATCGAATCGTTTCGAATATGAAGAAAGCAACTTGACGGAAGCATTTCGTTACAATCATAAGAAACCTATAAAATTAACAGAAAAGAGAAATGAATTCTTTGATCGATTTGAAAAAGAAGAAATCAATTCTTTATTGCAAGAATTTAATGATTTAAAATAAATTTCATAGAATTTAATGATTTAAAATAAATTTCATAGAATTTAATGATTTATAATAAAATTCTTTACCATTTGAAAGAATTAGTGATATAATAGTTTAGGTTAAGTTAATACGACAGGCGAACGATAAATCTTTTGTCTATAAAACCTGTGAGTGAAGAAAGGTATGATGTTAAAAGATGAAGAAACTAGAAGAGTATGTAAGAAGTATTCCTGATTTCCCTGAGGAAGGTATTATTTTTCGCGATGTAACAAGTGTTTTACAAGATAAAGATAGCTTAAAGATGTCGATTGATCAGATGCAAGAAAATCTAAATGGACTTGATTTTGATGTAATTGTCGGTCCAGAATCCAGAGGATTTATCTTTGGAGTGCCGATTGCATATAATTTAAATAAGGCTTTTATCCCAGTTCGTAAAAAGGGAAAACTTCCTTGTGAAACCGTTGAGATGGAATATGCACTAGAGTATGGTACTGCTACGATTGAAATGCATAAAGATTCTATTAAACCAGGACAAAAAGTTGTTATTATTGATGACTTAATTGCTACTGGAGGAACGATTGAAGCAATCACAAAGTTAATTGAACAATTGGGTGGAGAAGTTGTTAAGATTGTCTTCCTTATGGAATTAGAAGGACTTATGGGAAGAGAGAAGTTAAAGGGCTATGATATAGCTTCTGTCATAAAGTATGCTGGTAAATAAAGCAGCATAATTGGAGGGTGTACAAAATTACTATTTTATGCAGATGGGGGGTATTTTGCGGAAAAATACTGCCTTAATGTAAAAAATGGGTTTGTACACTCTTTTTTCGTTCAATTTTTTCAAAAGTCGCATGAATTTGTTCAAAGAACAGTCATAGAATGTCAAAAAGATTGATTTTTTCAACTTTACTTATTATAATAGGAAGATAAGCTTATTAGCCCCCGAAATGAAAGGAATGGTTCTTATGGAGAAATCGTTAAATCAGAGTACAGACACAAACTTAGAACCGAAAAAACTTCATAATGTAAGTTCCATTCTTCAGAATGAAAGTACAATTCTAGAGAATGGAAGTTCCATCCAAAAGAATGGAAATGCCATTCAAAAGAATGACATTGACTTAATGCAGGATGAAACTGCAATTAAATATCAAAAAGACCGCAAAATAGGTGTTGTTCCATCGGATTTTACAAGTCCTGACGAGCTCTATGAGATTTTGCTTAAGACCATTCGTGCCTATCACCCATCCACTGATGTAGAGATTGTTGAGAAGGCTTATAAAATTGCGACTTTTGCACATAAAGATCAGTTGCGAAAATCAGGTGAACCTTATATTATACATCCGCTTTGTGTAGCGATTATTCTTGCAGAATTAGAACTTGACAAGGAAACAATTGTTGCAGGAATTCTTCATGATGTTGTGGAGGATACGGTATTAACCGTATCAGAGCTTACAAAAGAGTTTGGAGAGGAAGTAGCGCTGTTAGTGGATGGTGTTACGAAGTTAACTCAATTAAATTATTCAAAGGATAAGGTGGAAATCCAGGCTGAAAATCTTCGTAAGATGTTTCTTGCTATGGCAAAGGATATCCGTGTTATTCTAATTAAGTTGGCAGACAGACTTCACAATATGAGAACGATGCAGTACCAGACGCCTAAAAAACAGATAGAAAAATCCAGAGAAACGATGGATATCTATGCTCCAATAGCGCAACGTCTTGGTATTTCTATGATAAAAATAGAGCTGGATGATTTATCGCTACAGTACCTAGAACCTGAAGTTTATAAGGAACTGAATGAAAAAATCGCATCAAAAAAAGAAGAGCGAGAAGCTTTCATTAATAGCATCGTAGAGGACGTTGGAAAACATATCGCAGAAGCAAATATTTCAGCAAAGATAGATGGTCGAGTAAAACACTTCTTTAGTATCTATAAAAAGATGGTGAATCAAGGGAAAACCTTAGAGCAAATCTATGACTTATTTGCGGTAAGGATTGTTGTGGACACTGTAAAGGATTGCTATGCAGCTCTCGGAGTCATTCATGAGATGTATAAGCCGATACCAGGGCGTTTTAAAGATTATATCGCAATGCCCAAACCAAATATGTATCAGTCTCTTCATACCACTTTAATTGGTCCGAATGGACAGCCTTTTGAAATACAGATTCGTACTTTTGAAATGCATCGTACTGCAGAATATGGTATTGCAGCGCATTGGAAATACAAAGAAGGTCATGATGGTAAAAATACAAGAGATACCGAAGAAGCAAAGCTTACTTGGCTTCGTCAGATACTTGAGTGGCAAAGAGATTTATCGGATAACAAAGAATTTTTAAGTTTGTTAAAGAATGATTTAGATTTATTTTCAGACAGTGTTTATTGCTTTACACCAACAGGAGATGTAAAAAATCTACCAGCTGGCTCTAATCCAGTAGATTTTGCCTATAGTATTCATAGTGCAGTTGGAAACAAGATGGTTGGTGCTAGGGTGAATGGTAGACTTGTACCAATTGACTATGTGATACAAAATGGTGATCGTATTGAAATCATGACGTCGCAAAATTCGAAAGGTCCAAGTAGAGATTGGCTCAATATAGTTAAGAGTACTCAAGCAAAAAATAAAATCAATCAATGGTTTAAAACAGAGTTAAAAGAAGACAATATCATCCGCGGTAAGGAGATGCTTGTTGCATACTGTAAAACCAAAACAATTACAATGAGTGACTTATTAAAGAATGAGTTTATGGAAGTTGTAATGAAAAAGTACGGTTTTCGTGACTGGGAATCCGTTTATGCAGCAGTAGGGCATGGTGGATTAAAAGAGGGGCAGGTTATTAATAAGCTGCAAGAGGTATATACGAAGAAGAATCGGAAAGAAATGACTGATGAAAAGGTTCTTGAAACGATTGCAGATGTGAAGTTTGACCGACCAGCAGTTATGAAATCCAAAGGTGGTATCGTAGTACAAGGAATTCATGATGTCGCTGTCCACTTTTCAAAGTGTTGCTCTCCAGTACCAGGTGATGAAATCGTTGGATTTGTTACAAGAGGACGTGGAGTTTCTATACATCGTACGGATTGTATTAATGTGATTAACCTTCCATATGAAGATAGGGAACGATTAATTGATGCTGAATGGAATATACCTGCGGATAAGCAAAATTCCGGGCTATATACTGCTGAGATTAAAATCTATGCAAACAACCGGAATGGAGTTTTACTTGATGTATCAAGAATTTTTACGGAAAATAAGATTGATGTTATCTCTATGACGGTAAGAACGAGTAAACAAGGGACCGCAACTATTAGTGTGGGGTTTGAAATAAATGGAGTGGAGCAGTTGCATTTCATTATTGGTAAACTTCGCAGTATTGAGAGTGTAATTGACATTGAACGTACTACAGGTTAAAGAATAAGGTAAGACTTAAGGTATTGTGAGAACATAGGAATGAATGCATAAATGTTATGCATAAATACTAAGCATTAATGTTGCATCCTATGCTGGATTTGGAGGAAGTTATGAGTAAGATTAGGCTTGATATGCTTACCCTTGGTGAGATTAGAACTAATTGCTTTATCGTCAGCAATGAAGATACGAAGGATGCAGTAGTGGTTGATCCAGGGGATGAATGCGAACGTATTTTAGAACATTTAAATCTTAATGAACTCAATATAAAAGCTATTTTATTAACGCATGGCCACTTTGATCATATCATGGCTGCAAGGGAGCTAGCATCTACGACTAGAGTTTGCATCTACGCATATGAGTCAGAGCGTGAACTTCTTGCGGATCCGGGGCTTAATTGCTCTTCCATCTTTGGAAAGTCACTTACTTTAGCCCCTGTTGAAAGCTTACATGACCTGGAGAAAATTCAGTTTGCTGATATTGAATTTGTCGTGCTTCATACTCCAGGACATACGAAAGGCTCTGTATGCTATTACATTCCTGATGAACAGATTCTTCTAAGCGGAGATACTCTATTTTTTGAATCAGTTGGACGTACCGATTTTCCTACTGGAAATAGTGAAGTATTAGTTAAATCGATCAATGAGAGGTTATTTACCTTACCAAAAGAAGTTAAGGTATATCCTGGACATGGCTGTAGTACAAGCATTGGGTATGAGATGCAAAATAATCCGTATGTAAATGGAGAGGGAAGTTTTTATTAGATGATACAGTTAACGATGATAGGGGAGGATTACGAACAGGACATAGCGCCTTTACTAAAGTCATTCTACCCAAAAGAAGAAATTAAAATAGAGAAATATCAAACAGAAACGGAACAAGCGCTGTCTACTGAGACAACGCTTGTCTTACGACTATTCCTAGACCGATTTGAGGTAGCCTTATATGAGGATACAATTCTAAGGAAAAGGGAAGAGAAAATCTTATCAGAATATCCGCTAACAAGAAGTATTTATCGTAATGCTCTTTTGCGTGTACTCTATCTACTTTTGTCTGACTATACGAAAGAGTCTCTTCCATGGGGAATCATGACAGGTATTCGTCCAACCAAACAAGTACTCGAGAGGCTTGAGGATGGGGTTACAGAAGAAGACATCAAGAAGTATCTAAAAGAGGAGTACTATTGCTCTGATGAAAAGATTGCATTGAGTCTTAATGTCGCAAAGCGTGAGCATGAAATACTAAAGGATCTTAGCTATCAAAATGGGTATAGTATTTACATTGGTATCCCATTTTGCCCTAGTACCTGCCATTATTGTTCCTTTACTTCTTATCCATTAGAGAGATTTGAACACTTAGTGGAGCCATATCTGATGGCTTTGACAAAGGAAATGGAATATGCATCTACTTGTTTAGATAAGCCATTAAGCACTCTTTATGTCGGAGGTGGTACCCCAACGACGCTTAGCGCAAAGCAATTAGAGTACCTACTAACGAAGATCGACCATTATTTTGGTATCAAAGGGCTAAAGGAACTAACTGTGGAAGCAGGGCGACCGGATAGTATCACAAGAGAAAAACTACAGGTATTAAAAGACTTTGGCGTATCAAGAATATCAATTAATCCTCAATCCATGCGACAGAAAACCTTGGATTTAATCGGAAGAAAACATACCGCTACGCAGATTGAAGAAGCATTTTATTTAGCAAGGGAGATAGGGCATGATAATATCAATATGGATATCATCATTGGTCTTAGCGGAGAAAATCCTTCCGATGTCATATATACTCTAGATAGAATTAAGTCAATGAATCCGGATAGTTTGACTGTGCATACCCTTGCAATAAAAAGGGCTGCCAGATTGAATACACAAAAGGAACAATATAAGGATATGGAAGCGGTTCGGGTTAGTGACATGCTAGCAGAAACTGTGAAGTTTGCGAAAGAAAATAACTATGATCCGTATTACTTATATCGTCAAAAGAATATGGCAGAAAACCTTGAAAACGTTGGCTATGCTAGATATGGAAAAGAAGGCATCTATAATATCTTAATTATGGAAGAAAAACAAACAATTCTGGCACTTGGTGCTGGAGGTTCTTCAAAGTTTGTATTTCATAAAGAAAATCGAATCGAACGAGTAGAGAATGTAAAAAGTGTAATGGACTATACGGAACGTATTGACGAGATGATTCAAAGAAAGAAAGATTTCTTAAGAAATTCCATAAAGGACTTATAAGAATGGGGATATTAGGATTTTATCGAAAAGAAGAACTTAAGCAAATTCAGAAGGAATCGTCCTTTAGATGCGGAAATCTATCAGCGCCTTCTGCAACTGGAATAGCAATCATTCGTGGATTAGATTATCCTTATTTATGTGAGGAAATTAAAGAAGAGGCTATCTCTCATGGAATATTAGTGAGCAATCTTGCTTACTCGTTAGCAAAAGAGCTTAAATTGTCCAAAAAGACTTGTTTAGAGCTTGCAGAGGCAGGAATCGTACATGATATTGGAAAGTTAAAGCTTGGTGAATATCTATATGGTAAGGAGCATGATACCTTAAAGATAGAAGAAATGAAGTATATAAGGCTCCACCCAGAGCTTGGAGCTCAGATTTTAAAAGATCATCGTTGTCACTCAAGGGAAGTATTAACTTCAATATATCACCATCATGAAAACTTTGATGGTTCAGGATATCCTGATAATTTGTCAGGAAATGCAATCCCTTATGGGGCAAGAATTCTTCGTACTTGTGATGTGTTTGCAGCACTAGTGACGGAACGAGCTTATCGTTCTTTTTTCGAAGTCGATGCAGCGATTGAACTTATGATAGATGAAGTGAAAAATTTTGATATGGAGATTTTTTTGGCATTCTTGCGTTTTGTCCATTCCAAAGAGTTTGAATCGATACGTGACTATGTTATTTATGTAAATAATAACTCTATGACTATACCTGAAGAATAGCTTTTTAGGAAGTTATTGATTTGAAAAAGCTATTCAATTTGTGCGAAAGCACGAATATCGAATGTTACTACAAAGGCGCTATAGCGCCAGAATGGAGGATCATATGATTACGCAGCGTCCAAAAGGGACCCTCGACTGGTACGGGGACAATATGTATAAAAGAACATTAATTGAAGAGTTGGCAAGAAAGCTATGCAAAGCTTATAATATAAAAGAAATTATTACTCCGGTATTTGAGCATACCATTCTCTTTCAACGTGGAGTAGGAGAAACAACAGATGTTGTTCAAAAAGAAATGTACACATTTCTTGATAAGAAAGATCGTAGCATAACGCTAAAACCAGAGGGAACTGCTGGTGCGATTCGTGCTTACTTAGAGAATAACTTATATGCGGAAAGTGGACCAACAAAACTCTTTTATGTTACTCCAGCATTTCGTTATGAACAGCCACAAAGTGGTAGATTACGTCAGCATCATCAGTTTGGTGTTGAATTTGTTGGTTCCAAAAGTCCTTTGGCAGAGGTTGAATTGATCACTTTAATTACAACCTTTCTAAAGGAAATTGGATTAAAGAAAGCAAAGCTTCATATCAACAGCATCGGATGTAAAAATTGCAGAGCTACCTATAATGAAGCACTTTTAACTTATTTAAGAAAACACGAAGATCATTTATGTTCAACCTGCAAGGAGCGTATGCAAAAAAATCCGCTTCGAGTAATTGATTGTAAGGAATCCGCTTGCAAAGAAATTGTAAAGGATGCACCTAGAACCATTGAGTATTTAGATGAAGAGTGTAAAAATCACTTTGAAGAATTACAGAGTCTCCTTCATACGTTAAATATTCCATTTGAAATTGATACTGGTATCGTAAGAGGACTAGATTATTATACAAAGACAGTATTTGAATTTGTAAATGAAGATGGCTTTACTTTATGTGGCGGTGGTCGCTATGACGGATTAGTTCATGAAATTGATGAGAAGCAGGACATTCCAAGTGTTGGATTTGGTATGGGAATTGAACGTATTTTATATTTTCTTGAAAAAGAAGAAGTTTCGTTACCACCACAACCAGCGATAGAGCTTTATGTCGGTATTCTTGGAGCAGAAGCAAAAGCATCTGCTTACCAGCTTGTAACCAAGCTTCGTGGTGAAGGAATCATAACGGAAACAGATTATATGGATCGTTCCGTAAAAGCACAGATGAAATATGCAAACAAGATTGGTGCAAAAAATACGGTAATTCTCGGTGCGGATGAGTTAGCGAAAGGATTGGCTAACGTAAAGAATATGGAAACCGGAGAACAAACAGAACTTCCACTAGAGGATATTGCAGATTTTATCCTTAAGAATGCTTAAGATATTATCAGAAGTTAATAAAGCAAACTTTTGATAATTCATATTATCTTACAAAAAATAGGTTAACTTTAATGTGGCATACCGACTAAAGGTGGCATGTAGAGAAACATTAATTTGATAAGAATAAGATTGGATACAGGAGGATTTGACATGGCAGAGTCAATGAAGGGATTACACAGAACTCATCGTTGTACAGAGCTTAGCAACAGTAATGTTGGTGAGATAGTAACAGTAATGGGCTGGGTACAAAAGAGCAGAAATAAGGGCGGCATAATCTTCGTAGATTTAAGAGACCGTTCCGGTTTATTACAGATTATCTTTGAAGAGGGTGATATCGGAACTGAAATGTTTGAGAAAGCCAGTAAGCTACGTAGTGAATTTGTTGTAGCAGTTGTTGGTAAGGTAGAAACTCGTTCTGGTGCAGTAAATGAAAATCTGTTAACAGGTACCATTGAGGTTAGAGCTACAGAGTTACGTATCTTATCAGAATCTGAAACACCTCCATTTCCAATTGAAGAAGGTTCAAAGACGAAAGAAGAATTACGTTTAAAATATCGTTATCTTGATTTAAGAAGACCAGACTTGGTACGCAACTTAATGCTTCGTAGTAAAGTTGCCACATTAACAAGACAGTTCCTATCAGACGAAGGATTTCTTGAAATTGAGACTCCAATGTTAACTAAGTCTACACCAGAAGGTGCAAGAGACTATCTTGTACCAAGTCGTGTACATCCAGGTAATTTTTATGCACTTCCACAGTCACCACAGATTTTTAAACAGTTATTAATGGTGAGTGGTTATGACCGTTATTTCCAGATTGTAAAGTGTTTCCGTGATGAGGACCTTCGTGCGGATAGACAGCCAGAGTTTACTCAGATCGATATGGAACTTAGCTTTGTTGATGTAGATGATGTAATCTCTGTCAATGAGCGTCTATTACAGAAGATGTTTAAAGAATCGATTGGTATCGACGTTTCCCTTCCAATTCAGAGAATGACATGGAGAGAAGCTATGGACCGTTACGGTTCTGATAAACCAGATACTAGATTTGGAATGGAATTAAAGAACGTATCGGAACTTGTAAAGGACTGTGGCTTCGCAGTATTTACCGGTGCCTTAGAAAATGGTGGATCTGTTCGTGGTATCAATGCAAATGGACAGGGTGAAATGCCACGTAAGAAGATAGATGCCTTAATTGAATTTGCAAAAGGTTATGGAGCAAAAGGATTAGCTTACTTAAGTATCAATGAAGATGGGACTTATAAGTCTTCTTTCTCAAAATTCATGACAGAGGAAGAATTATCTGCATTAGTAGCGGCAATGGAAGCTAAGCCAGGAGACCTTCTGTTCTTTGCAGCAGATAAAGATAAAGTAGTATTCGATGTTCTTGGTAATCTTCGTCTTGAGATTGCGAGAAATCTTGAATTGTTAGATAAGAATACTTATAACTTCTTATGGGTAACAGAGTTTCCATTACTTGAGTACTCAGAAGAAGAGGGAAGATATACCGCGATGCATCATCCATTTACAATGCCTATGGATGAAGACCTTCCACTTCTTGAAACTGACCCAGGTAAAGTTCGTGCGAAAGCATACGATATCGTATTAAATGGTACAGAAGTAGGTGGCGGTAGTGTCCGTATCTTCCAGAATAATGTACAGGAAAAGATGTTTGAAGTTCTTGGATTTACGAAGGAAGAGGCTTATGAACGTTTTGGATTCTTATTAAATGCATTCAAATATGGTGTTCCACCACACGCAGGTTTAGCTTACGGTTTAGATCGACTTGTCATGTTGATGGCAAAAGAGGATTCCATCCGTGATGTAATCGCGTTCCCTAAAGTTAAGGATGCTTCCTGTTTATTAACAGATGCACCAAATGTTGTAGATGACAAACAGCTAGAGGAACTTTCTATTGCACTTGCAAAGAAAGCTACTGAAGAATAATGAATATCTTAGATTATACAATTTTTAGTATGACGTATTCTGACGCTAAAAAGTATATATCTTATTATTCTACCTTCTTATTGTTAATCTGTTAGGATTTAGCAGTATGGGAATTGATAAAAAGAAAGCCAAGGCTAGAGAGTGGAGAATTAGGGAAAGAACGTTATTCTTAATTGCATTCATAGGAGGGAGCTTAGGCTCTCTTCTTGGTATGAAGGTATTCCACCACAAAACAAAGCATAAAAATTTTCAGATATTGATTCCTTTATTCTTAATATTGCAAATTACACTTGGAATTATTTACATTGTGAAAATGTAAAAGTTGCTAGATAAAATGTGTAGAAATGTGTCATAATTTAGCAGTTAACAAATTTTTGTTTGACAATATTAGAAATCAATGGTATTATAAATGTGTTGCATCTAGCCAATAGGCAGAGTGATTGTAGCAATATTATATTTTTTTTTGGAGGATTATCTCATGAACAAAGGTACTGTAAAGTGGTTTAACAATCAAAAAGGTTTTGGTTTCATCTCTGATGAGCAGGGTAACGATGTATTCGTACATTACTCAGGACTTAACATGGACGGCTTCAAGTCTTTAGAAGAAGGACAGGAAGTTGCATTTGAAGTGGTTCAGGGTGCTAAAGGACCTCAGGCTACTAACGTAACAAGAATATAATTCTTGTAAAATGTAGCAGATAACTGATTCGTCTTATTCTAGACATAGAACCGTTTGATATCAAACGTTTCCATGATCGTGGAATTACTTTCAGTGTACCTTTTTCTATTATATAAATGTAATATTTTATACGGAAATAGCTATATTGTAAGACAATTTTGTAACGAATCTAAAGAAAGAAAATAGAAGTTGTTTCATAACAACTTTTGTTTTCTTTCTTTTTTTGTTTACCTTGAATCTAATTTTACTTCACAGATTTTGGAATAGATGTTATAATATTTTCTAGATTAAGAAATAATAGTGAGCGAATGAATGGAGGTTCTTATGAAAATATCTCAAAGACCGTTTGGTAAGACCAAGCAGGGAGAAAAAGTAACATTATATACGATAACAAATGATCATGGTATGGTGGTATCCTTCAGTGATTTTGGTGCTAATATTGTAAGTATTATAGTACCGGACAAGAATGGTACATTTGCGGATGTAGCATTAGGGTATGATAATGTAAAACAATATGAAGTGAATGGACCAGGATACGGTTCTTTTATTGGTCGTCATGCGAATCGTATCGCAGAAGCTTTGGTTGTAATAAATGGGAAAGAGTACAAATTAGAAAAGAACGATGGCAATCACAATTTACATAGCGGTAGTAAAGGCTATAATAAATTCCTATATGAAACTGAAGTCTTTAAAGACAAGGATGAGACAACAGTAGAGTTTTCCAGATTAAGTCCTGATATGGAACAGGGATTACCGGGTAATCTTGATCTTGTGGTTTCCTATACCTTAACAAATGATAATGAATTGGCTATTGAATATTATGGAGTATCAGATAAGGATACAATTATTAACTTTACCAATCATTCTTATTTTAATTTGGCTGGCCATAATAGCGGAAGTATAGAAGGTCATCAGGTAATGATTGATTCAGATGAATTTACATTAACAGATGAAACGTTAATTCCTACAGGCGAAATTGCAAAGGTAGAAGGAACACCAATGGATTTTCGTAAATTGAAGAAAATAGGAAAAGATATTGAAGCAGATTATCAACCTCTTCGCGTTGCTGGTGGGTATGATCATAATTATGTTTTAAAAACCTCAGAAGAGGAAGCAGCTAAAGTTGCTGAACTTTGGGAGGAAAAGAGCGGACGCCTCATGGAGGTATTTACCGACGCGAAAGGTCTTCAGCTCTATACTGGTAATTTTATTCTTGGAAATGAAAATGGAAAAGAAGGATATTGCTATCAGAAACGTGATGGAGTTTGCTTTGAAACACAATATTATCCAAATTCCTGTAATATAAGTAATTTTCCATCCTGTCTTAAGAATGCAGGAGAACCTTTTGAAAGTGTTACGATCTATAAATTCTCAGTGAAAAAATAAAAAGGAGCTGTTGCCATTTTAAACTGCTCATTGTCTCTTGACAGGGAGTGTTTAAAATGGCAACAGCCCTTTCTCTTTTTATAATACTAAAACATGGTGAAATAATATTATAAATTAATTGGAATTATAATCTCCAAATAGAATCATGTTCCGAGATTATTTTGTACCGTAGATACGATCACCAGCATCACCTAAACCAGGTAAAATATAACCCTGTTCATTTAGACGCTCATCAAGTGCACCGATAAAAACATCAACGTCTGGATGAGCTTCTTGTAATTTTTTAAGACCTTCTGGAGCTGCAATTAGGCAGAGGAAACGAATTTTTTCAATGCCGCGTCTTTTTAATAATGTGATAGCTGCAATAGCAGAACCACCAGTAGCTAGCATTGGATCCACAACAAAGATTTCGCGATCAGGAGCGTCAGATGGTAATTTACAGAAGTACTCAACAGGTTCAAGAGTTTCTTCGTTACGATATAATCCTATGTGGCCTACTTTTGCATTCGGTGTTAGATTAAGAATACCGTCTGCCATATGCATTCCGGCACGTAGAATTGGAACGACACATAATTTCTTACCTTCGATTTCTTTAACAATAGCCTTAGTAAGTGGAGTCTCCACTTCCTTATCAGCTAATGGTAGGTTGCGGCTTGCCTCATAATAGATAAGCATAGCTACTTCGGCTACTAAATCACGAAATTCTTTAGTAGATGTGGTTTTCATTCTCATAATACCAATCTTATGTTGGATTAGAGGATGATCCATAATGCAAACATTTGACATAATGATACCTCCAGGATATTTATGCATTTTTCATGCACTTAAACTTTTGTTGCAATATTTTCTGTGTACTAATCCATAATATGTGGGAGTTCACAGAATTGTATTCATGGTTAGAACGCCCGCTATTGCGTGCGTCCCGACTTCAAATTTTTTCTTACCGACTATTATAACAAAAAGTGATAATAAAATAAAGAAAAGTTTTAAAGAAAAAAATGGAAAATCTTGATTTTAGTCTTTAAATTTGTTAGGATATGGGAGACAAAGTGAATGAATGGAAAAACTATAACATTGTGATGTGATAGATAATAAAAGTAAAGGAGGATGTTGTGTGTGATTGATACAATCTTTCATGGGGATAAAATTGGAGCCACAGCTTTAATCGTAGATGACAATCCTGTTAATCTGATAGCAGGAGGAATGATGTTAAAGACATATGGTCTTTCTGTTGAAACTGCAGGAGGCGGACGGGATGCCTTAGAAAAGGTGGCTGAAAAAGATTATGACTTAATTTTTATGGATCTCATGATGCCAGAAATAGATGGAGTTGAAACTGCGAAAAGGATACATAAATTAGTGGGAAAATTCGGTCAGGTGATTATAGCGATTTCAGGTGCTCTCATCGGTGAAAATGAAAAAATCGCAACAACAAATGAATTTTCTGATGTATTAGAAAAACCAATTGAGGCAGATAAGCTAAGTCAATGTTTAAAAAGATGGTTACCAAAAGAAAAATTATGTGAGAATTTGATAGATTCCTTTCACGAGATTGGGGAAAGAACGGATGAAGTATCAGAATTTATAGAAATATTTCAACAGGTTACTACGCTTGATTGTAGATTAGGCTTGCATTATGCTCTAAATCAGGTGGATAATTATATCCGCATAGCAGAAGCATCGATGAAACAATTAATTCAATCAAAAGATAAGTTAGAACTTATTACAGAAGAGAAAGAACGTGGTATTATGCAAGCAGAATGCCATTCTTTAAAAAGTATATTGTATCATTTGGGATCAAGAGAATTAGCGGAAGATGCAACTGCCCTTGAAATGAAAAGAATGAGCGAGGAATCATTGGAACATAATAATTCTATCCATGAATGCCAGATGGAACAACTAAAGAGATTTCTCATGCGCATTAACTTATTTTGTAGTGAACTCGAACAAGCGTTAATCGCATATAATAATAGAAGAAATCCTAAGAATGAAACCATGGGGATTTCTAACTGTTCTAAAGAAGTAATCGCAAAGCAGCAGGGGAAAGTATTATATCATATTAGTCATTATGAATATTTTGAGATTATAAATGGATTAAGACTACTGTTAACGATGGTATCTAAGGAAAATCAAAAAAAGATTCATCAAGCGATGGAAGCAGCGGAAGAATTTGATTATGAAAACACTGCAAAGTATGTGAATCAAATTATAATTTGATGAAATTAAGATTTGAGAAAATTAAGATTTGAAAGAATAGAGATAAAAAGTCTAAGTAATTTCGAAAAAAGGGCAGAGGAGAAGCCCGGTAGAGGGGGAGGGTAACTGCCGGGCTTTGTTTTATGAAAAAAATTATCTTGTAAACATATTTATGTTATATTTGTATTATAAGATATGAATATGATGATAGTATGGCTAACTTATGAACATTTTGTGAATATATAATTTATTGTTCATGACATAGCCAAGTTTTGTCATCTTATTTTCAAATTTTACAAACTAACCAGAAATTACAAGACTTTATTAGAGGACTTCGCAAATACTAAAGACAGGTTCAATTCCACCGAAAGGAAATGGGGATATGATGAGTGTATTCAAGAAATTAATACGCAAGGAATTAGGAGAAGTCAACTACAATAAGTATTTCACATACATTCAAAAAAATCTCAAGAACAAATCACTAGAGAGTAAAGAGGTCTTTGAGGATATCTACACCAGGCTTAAGGATAAAGATATTGAATCGATTGCACGGATGCATGATAGATTAAACGATGCTATGTTGCTTGCTTTTCGAATCAGTAAAAATTATATGTTTGCTGTGGTATTCTATATTGCTGCCTCTACATTTATTCTATTGAAAGGTTTAGTACCAATGATTGCGATTACTGCTCTTGGTACGATGAGCGTTCTGTTTCTAATGAAGACTTATGAATTTGTTCTCAATAAATATTGCTTTATTGATGCTCAGATCGTTTTAGTATATAAGTCTGTCTTAGAAAAGATTATTTTGGGCCATGTGAAAAGGCGTAACTTATGATAATAGATACGTTTACTAATATATATTCCATGTATATTTAATGTATATATCAGGAAGATAGTATTTCATAGAATAAATAGGTTGGCTTTTCCAATAAAGTTACAAAATGAAACGTAATAGGAGAAGGACTGTCATTAAATCTTTTATGACAGTCTTTTTTTGATGAGTAATTATTATCTATGTGATTTCTTGTTGTTAAAATTTACTTGTATTGTATCCAAGTTACGGGTATAATAATTGCGACCATGTGGTGCTTCTTAATATAAGTTAAAAGGGAATGTGGTGAAAATCCACAGCAGCCCCCGTTACTGTCAATGGAATGAAAATTGCGGAAGTGTCATTGTATCTTCTTTAGCGTTAAGGATACGGCTCCTAGCCTTAAAAAGCGAAGAATGATATGAGAAGACAGCAATGAGTAAAATGACCATGAGCCAGGAAACCTGCCATATGAGAATGAATCATCTGCACTCGGAGGGAGTTGCGGATCAAAAAGGGAGTAAGTGTGAAGAGAATATCTAAGGCGCCAAAAGACGCCGCCTAAGAAATTCTAAAACTTTACACAGACAAGTTTGTGCTGCGCCAAACCCACGCCATTAGCGGCTCCTAAAAAGATAGTCGCAGCATGGAGGCTAAATGAAGAAATTTAAAAAACTATTGACACTTGGATTGATTCTAACCATTGTCATGACAGGTTGTGGGACAAAAGCAGGCAATGAGAATCATGAAACTAATGAAATGCCAACTTCAGAGGCACAAATTACTGCTCAGCCATCAACTGGCACAGAACCAGCCACAACCCCGACTGGCTTACCAGAGGATACTACAGAGAATAATGAAACTAAGTACCCACTCACAGTTACCGATACTATGGGAACTACCATTACGTTTGAAAATGAACCTCAAACAATGATATCGTTTTCTCCTAGTATCACAGAGATATTATATGCACTTTCGCTATCAGATAAATTGATTGGACGTACGGATTATTGTGATTATCCAGCGGAAGCATTGTCTATTGAATCTATCGGAGATTTTTATAATCCTGATATAGAAAAAGTTGTAAGTCTAGCTCCAGATGTTGTATTAGCTTCTTCCCTATGGACGGAAGATGTTATTCAAAAATTTAAAGAGGTTGGAATTACGGTCGTTGTAGCGAATGAAGATAAAGATGTTGCTGGTATCTATGGGATGATTGATTTAATTGGACAGATATTTAATTGTCAGGATAATTCAGCAAAGCTTGTAGAAACAATGAAAACACAAATAGAAGATGTAACAAAGAAGGTTGCGTCACTTCCTAAGAAGACTGTATATTATGTAGTAGGTTTTGGGGAATACGGAGATTATACAGCCGGAGGTGATACCTTTATCGGAAATTTATTAACACTAGCAGGTGGAGATAATATTGCTAAAAATGTTAGTGGATGGTCATATACATTAGAAAGTTTAATTGATGCAGACCCAGAGGTAATTATTTTAGATTCCAGTATGAAGGATAGCTTTATCTCAAGTGATAACTATAAAGATTTAAGTGCTGTAAAGAATAATCAAGTGTATAGTATTGATAATAATTTACTGGAACGTCAAAGTTATCGTGTTGCTGATGGAATTTTAGAGGTAGCAAAAATACTGCATCCAGAAGCATTTCAATAGATACTGGAGTAAATACGCAACTTTGTACCTGTGGTTCAAAGTTTGCAGTTATGGAAAGGCCTGATTATTAATATGAACAAAAGAAAGACTTCATTTTATTATCTAGTGTTTACGTTGCTACTACTTATTACGATTATTGTCACAGCATCAGTTGGTTCAGCCAACATAACAATATATGATAGTTTAAAGGTCCTTCTAAGTAAAATACCGATTATTAGAAAGTTAATAGAAACTTCGGATATACCTAAAAATTATGTTACGATTATTTGGAATATTCGAATACCTAGGATTTTACTCTCTGGTTTAAGCGGAGCCTCACTTGCGTTAGTAGGGGCATGTTTTCAAGGATTATTTCGTAATCCACTTGCAGACCCACAGATACTTGGCATTTCCTCTGGTGCAGCTCTTGGAGCTACGATAGCTACACTAAGTGGTATGACGATATCATTTTTTGGTCTGGGTGTGATAGGGGCATTTGCCTTTGTTGGAGCTCTACTTACTGTTTTCTTAGTATACCAAATTGCGTTTACTGGAAGTACTGGTTCAGTTACTCATATTGTGCTAACTGGTACAGCGATTAGTTCTATGTTGTCTGCTATGATTTCCTTATTAATGAGTATTAGAAGAGAGCAGATAGAAAAGGTTTATATGTGGACTCTTGGAAGCTTTTCTGCAGCTAGCATGAAGAAAGTCGGATTTCTTCTCCTGTTTTTTGTTGTCTGTGCTACGATAATTATTGTGTATGCGAGAGAACTAAACATTATAGCGGCAGGTGAGGAAACTGCAGAAAGTCTTGGTATTGATACATTGAAAGTGAAGAGAACTCTTATCATAGTTGGTTCACTTTTGGTAGCCGCTTGCGTCTCGGTTTGTGGTATTATAGGCTTTGTCGGTTTAATTATACCTCATATGATACGATTGCTACTTGGTCCAAGACACGAGAGATTATTGCCATTTAGTTGTATCTTTGGTGCCTTTTTCTTAATTGTTTGTGATACTTTAGCAAGAACCTTAAGAGCACCTGGAGAATTACCAGTCGGAGTTATTACCGCATTATTTGGAGCACCATATTTCTTATTATTACTATATCGTGATAAGAAAAGGATGGTGTAAGATGGATAAATTACAGACAATACAAATAAATGAACTTACTTGGCAGCCACAAAAAGAGGAGGATGCAATCTTAAAAGAGATATGTGCGACTTTTTTACAGGGAGGGTTTTACGGTATTTTGGGGCCAAACGGATCCGGAAAAACCTCATTTATTCGCCATATCCTAAGATTGTTACCAGTAGAGTCAGGAAGAATATTCCTTGAAAATAAGGAAATTACAAGTTATAAACGTAACGATATAGCGAAAAAGATGTCCCTAGTCCCACAAAACACCAACATCGAAACAAGATTCACAGCATATGAAATTGTGATGATGGGGCGAGCACCTTATCAAAAAAGGTTTCAAGCAGTCAGTGATAAGGATAGAGAAATTGTAAACGAAGCTATGAAGATGACGAATTGCTATCACTTACGTGAAGCTATATTTTCCAGGTTAAGCGGTGGAGAAAAACAGAGGGTTATTACAGCTAGAGCAATCGCTCAGCAGACACCTTGGTTGTTTTTAGACGAACCAGTAGCTCATTTGGATGTTCGGTATCAGATGGAATTAATGAAATATTTAAAGAAGTTAAATGATACGAAGAACACATCGATTATAACTGTACTTCACGACATCAATTTAGCTGCAAGGTATTGTAAACAGATTGTTTTAATGAAAGATGGAAGAATCGTAGCAGCAGGGGAAACAAAACAAGTATTAACGATTGATAATCTGAATCAAGTATTTGAAATTCTCTTCTATGAACTAGAGAATGAAGCATTAGGTGGTACTTATTTCATTCCAACTCCGTCTTAGAAAAATATAAATAATCAAAATTGAATTAAAAAGCAGGAGTTTTTGAAGTGGACTTCAATGGCTTCTGCTTTTATTCGATTGATAAAGAAAAGTTCGCGGAAGCGAGCTTTTTTGATTTCCCATAAACCATAAGCTATCTGAGGGATGTACACTCACCCTGTGGACTCAGCAAGACGAATTGCATTTGATTAGAAAAGTGATTTCGCTTTCAAGTTTAAAACTTGATGAGCCTAAAGTGGCAAATTCAATCTGTTCTTTTTTTCTTCGCCTTAAAATCTTATATTAAATAAAAATGCTAAAATATTTTACAAAGTGTGGAACAAATGGAAATATATATCGTCTAATGCATAGAACAATAATTCGGATAAAGAATTTTGGAAGAAGTGTAAAGAAAATTTCTAAGGTTTCAAAAGACGCCGCCTAAGAAATTTTAAAACTTCACACGGTTTCATGAATTGTTTGTACCTGCGACCCCGATGTTTGCAGGCTATGGAAGGAGTGGTTTTTATTATGAAGAGAAAGAGTTTTATAGCACTTATGTTAGCAGGTGGACTTATTTTTACCAGTATTCCAGTCCAAGTAGATGCGATGTCTACCGTAGTAGCGGAGGCAGTTACCAGTGAAAGTGTGCAGAGTAATTCTACAGAAGATACGAAGCTTCAAGCAAATCTTTCGAAGATTATAACAGAAATTAAGAAGAAGGTTACCATTCCATCTGACTGTACCAAATTTGATTCGAATTATTATGGCGAAGAATACGGAAGAGGAATACAGTGGAACTTAAATTGGTCTAGTGAAAAAGGTTCACATTATTTTAATGTGGTTTGTGATGATAATGCGAATATAACTTTTATTAATGATAGAGATTATGATAAGTATGATAAGCAAGAGCCAATCAACTATCTCATCAAAGAACTTCGCCCTGTTGCAGATGCTTTCATTAAAAAGGTTGCACCTGAAGTTTGGGGGCATGTAACATATCAAACCGCATCTTATGTAGGATATTATAACAACTGTTATCAGTTTGAATATGTTCGGACTGAGAATGGTATCATGATGCCTGATAATACGATTACAATACAAATTAGCGCAGCAGATAAGAAAGTTCAGAGGTATAATGCAAACTGGTTATTTGGGTTATCCATTCCTTCCAAAGATGTAAAGATATCAAAAGAGCAAGCTACTGAGAAGATAAAGAAACAAGTTTCAATGGAGCTTAAATATCTAACAAAGTGGAGTGAAGATGGTAAAACGAGAAGTGCTTACCTTGTGTATGCACCTAATAATAATTATATAGCAGTAGATGCAAAAACAGGGGAAGTATACACATCGAGAGAGCAATGGATAGAAACTTCGGAAAAAGAAAGTGCAATGCAAGATACTAGTAAAAATGAAAGTAATGCAGGTGGGTCTACTTTAACAAAGGAAGAGTTAGCACAAATTAAGGAAATAGGAAGTCTAATTACAAAGGAGCAGGCAATCGATAAGGTGGTTAAGAATAAATATTTACTTATGGATGCTAATATAAAGGCGATATCAGCATCCCTTTCTGGGTATCGTTTGTATGGTAATGAAAAAGAAAAGCAATATGTATGGAGTATTTCATTAACTGATCCTAGAGTAACAGATGATAGTAAAAATGATTATTATAGAGCTAGTGCGTATGCAACTGTTGATGCAAAAACTGGTGAGATTTTATCCTACCATTCAAGTGTTAAAAATGCTGATCAGATGACAACAGATGAATTAGAGAAAGCGAAAACGAAGCTTTCCAAAGAAGAATGTGCGAAAATCTATGAAGCATTTGCGAAATCTCAGAATGAAAAGCAATTTACGAATACGAAACAGTCCTCTGTAATTCAAGGTTATATCTATGACTATGTAAAAGAAATCCCTGTATATGGTGGATATACATTTGGATATGAAAGAGTAAATGAAGGAATTCCTTATGCAGATAATTATTTTACTGGTAGCGTGGATTCTATTAGCGGTAAAGTATTCGAGTATAACAAGAACTGGGATACTACTATAAAATTCGAGTCATCCAAGAATGCAATGAGTCCAGAACAGGCATTTAATGCGTATATTAAATTGGATGGTTATGAGCTAGTTTATGAAATTAATACAGTTCACAAATTAGCAAAGAGCGGAGATGCTAATGGTACTATAGAGAATTCATATTCCATGGAATATCAACCTAGATTAGTATATCGTACCAACATCAATCCAAACACAATATCACCATTTACCGGTAAGCAATTAGATTGGTCTGGTAATGTTTATGTGTCACAATTAAAGAAATCGGCTGATTATACTGACATCAAAGGTCATAAGTATGAGAGAAGTATCTTATTATTGCGCGATTTAGGAGCTGGTTCTGAAGAATTAAAATTCCGACCAAATGATGTGATTACAGGAAAAGAGCTACAGAGTCTCGCTGAAAAGCTATTCTATGAAGCTTCTAGAGATGAAATAAAATTAAAGAGTAATAATGGAATAACCAAACAACAGTTGGCAAAATACACTGTGCAAATACTAGGTTATGAGAAAGTTGCGACGATGGGCGATATCTTCCGTTGTGGTTATACCGATGATGCTAAGATAGGGAAAGATTATTATAATTATGTAGCAATAGCCAAAGCACTTAAGCTATTCGGAAATGGGAATGAAAAGGCATTCCAACCTACTGCTAAAATAACAAGGGGCGAGGCAGCAGATATCCTGATCAAAGTATTAAACAACAGTGCAAGGTGAATAAAATATGAAAAAATGAAATTTGTCGAAAGAATTGGTAAAATAAAATAGAAGGCAAAAAGTTAATGTTAACTATAAGCTTTATGGGAATGGAAGAAACTCAAGAGTACACATATAGTGTAAATGGAGATACTTTGAAATTAGGACTTGATGATGCTACAGTAGAATTAAAGAGAAAATAGAACGTAGGAAGGGGAGTGTCTTAAGACGCTCCCTTTTAAATTATGATAAGGAAAAGTTCGAGAAGCTTCTTTTCTTATTTAAGCATTTATGCTTATTTTATAGTAATTTATAACAAGAAACTTTTTGTCCGAAAACTTATGAAAAATATGATAAATTAAATTTTTCACGTTAAGATATTAGAGTATCTTTAAAAAGTTATGTAATTATAAAGTGAATATAAAGTGTGTATAAAGTGTATATAGATACCAAGAATAGATACTTGCATAACTACGTGGAGTTGACGTATAATAGAGAGAAGTTTAAGATCTATATTAATCATATGGAATGAAAGCGAGAATATATGGAATTCAAGAGAATAGATGATGAAACGGTTCGTTGCATTATTAATGAAGACGATATGAAGGAATACAATATAGAAATCGACGATTTCCTTAAGAATAAAGGTAAGATTCAGGAATTTCTACATAAAATCGTAGAAATGGCAGTGGATGAGGTCGGATACAATCCTAAAAATGGATTATTAGCGATGCAGGTTATGCCATTACCAAGGAATCGTCTGGCAATTACTTTTTCTGAAAAGGGTGCTGAAGGGATGGAAGATATCCTACATCAGATTAACGATGCATTGGGTGGCGATGGTGAACTTACTCCAGAAAGTATGATGAGTCGGTATGAAGACCTATCCAGTATAGAAAAAATAGAAGCCTTTGATAAATTTATCCGAAATCTGATCCAAGATGTAACAGATGAGTACGAGGAGCAACAGTATAAAAAAAATAAGGATGAGAATAAAAGCAAAGAGGATAAAAAAGGTAAGCAAAAGCAAACAGTGGATTCAAACTTACAATTGTATACATTTGCGACACTTTCCGATGTGGAAAGATTTTGTGTGATATTACCTGAATCTTGGGCAATCCGAAGTACTCTTTTCAAGAATGAGAAGGAACAACTATACTATATGGTATTAGAAAAGGGTAGACTATCCAAAGTTAATTTCCAATTTGTCTGTGACAGGGCTAATGAATATGGAAAATTTCATTCAGAGAACCAGGCCAGAGTGGCTTACCTTAAGGAACATGCATTGTGTCTTATTGATAAAAAGGCAATAAAAGTAATGAAAAATATAGCGAATGGCTAATATAAATGGCTGTGATACTTTTGATATTTGAATATTTAAAGTATTACAGCTTATTTTTATGGGCTCTATGTCAAGTCTTGGGGTATAATTGTTATCAATCATGCTCCATTACTGGATGTAGAGCTATTTTTATATTTGGGGCCTATAACATATATTTTTGGGCATACGAAATAAACCTCGTGCCAGTCTATTGTTATTTAGTTACAAGAGTGTAAAATACGAGTACGGAAACGTTCAAAGTTTCGAATACCATAGGAAATACGTTTAAGAACTTTTATCTTATTATTAAAACCTTCTGTTGGTCCGTTTGTAATTCCATATTTAAAAGAATTTAATATTTCTTTTCCCCAGTGACGGTATGTGGCAGCACATTTTTCAAACTCTGCTATACCAGAACTTTCTGCATTGCGAATCCATTCGTAAAACTGTGTTCTCTGAAAGGAGTACTTAGTACTTTGACAAATATCATAAAACCATTCTTTCAACATATGCGCTTTTCGTAAGTCATCATTGTAATAAAGCATCAAGTCACATGCTTTTTTGTATTCGTCTTCTAGTTTATGATAGCGTGTTAAAATCAGTTTATGGCTTCGTTTATAGTATTTTCTTAAAGAAGTAGGCATTGTTTTTTGAAGTCGCTTTCTTACATTTTCAATTGCCCAGGTGACTTGACGAATAAAATGATATTTATCAATAATTACTTGTGCATTGGGGAAATAGCTATGGGCTAAATCCACATATGGCTGCCACATATCACACACAAAATATTTTACACGATATCGCTCGCTACGGTTTATATTCCGAAAATAGGCAGATAAGTGAGGTTGTGTGCGGTCAGGAAGGATATCCATAATGGAGCGCTGCTTTGGATTAACGATGATACATTGATACTTTCCAGTCTCAGCATTGCCTTTATATTCATCAATGGATATCGCGTCTTTTAAAGAAGGGCAAGTATAATGGATTGTGTCTAGAATCCTTACAATAGTAGCGGATGAAACATTGGCTTTATTAGCAACAGATTTTAGTGAAGTAGTATCTCTTAATTCATTTACTATGTATTGAGTTAAGCGAGTAGATCTTTGCTGATAACGAGCAAGGAAAGAATACTTTTCACTAAATCTTTTTCCACAAGAACATCGATAACGTCGCTTTTTTAAAACTAGGTAACAATGCTTTAGTTGAAAGGGCAAGTCCTTGATGGATTGCCAACGGTAATCATGAATTTGCTTGGTATGGCGACCACAGCAAGGACAAGTTTGTACGCTAGCCTTTGTTTCAATAAAGATTTTTACATAGGAATCCCCATGAATTATATTTTTTACTTTTACCTCTTTTAAATTTAGTAGTTTATTGATACAATAATTATGCATTTATGCAACCTCCTGGTGATTTGTTTCGAGACTGGCACTGGGAGGTTTTTTATTATTATAAAATAAAAAACGTTGGAGTAGCGAATTAATTTCACATACCCCAACATTTATTATAGAGCCTTTTTATGCAACTTCGTAAATAATTGGAATTAAGTGCGAAATGCATAATATTGTCATGAAATTATAGTTTCCTATTGAAGTTATATTTCGAAATTGGTATAATTTTCTATGTTATTTTAACTCACATTACAGAAAGAAGGTGTCCAAAGGAGTAAGGACGTAATCCTTTCATTATGAATCTATTTTAGAGGGGTAAAATAGATGAAATTTATTATTAATATATTGTACATAAAAGTGATTTATTGTTTTGGGACAGTAAGGATTGCATCCTAAGTTAAGGGTTGGAGCTCTGAATATACACGAGCCAAATTAGTTATGAGGGAAGGTCAAAATAATATGAAGTACATAGGAGGATGTTTATGCGTAAAAGTATTCGAACAAAGTTAGTATCGGTTGTATTGCTGTTATCTTTATTTAGTATAGTAACAAATATTACAAATTTGAATTCAGTCAAAAAGATTCATGATGCTGCGTATAATGTGGACAGTAGTAACCCAGAGGCTATGGAAGCTGCTAGGTCGGAACTGAAAGGAATCTATGATACTAGTATACAATCCAATTATATTGGTATTGGGTTTATGATATTTCTCACTATTGCAGTAATTGTAATTACAAGAAAGTCGATCATTACACCAACCAAAAAATCTACTAAGCAACTGGAAGAAATATTATATGATTTTAATTCTGGGCAAGGAGATTTAACAAAAAGAGTTACAGTATATACGAAGGATGAAATTGGGCATTTAGTGTCAGGTATTAATACCTTCCTAGAAACATTACAGGGAATTATGGGTCATATGGTTTCTGATTCTAAGCAGTTAAAATTAAGCATTTCTTTAGTTTCAAACAGTATCAGTCAAGTGAATGATAATTCTTGCGATATTTCATCTACCATGCAGCAATTAGCTGCTAGTATGGAGGAAGTTACGGCAACGATATCTTCCATGATAGATAGTATTGGTATTCTTAATACAGATGTCACCACCATGGTAGATAAGAGTGTAGGAACTATGGAATACATAGGTGAGATGAAGATAAGAGCGAATGCAATGAAGGAAGATGCGACTGGTAAGAAAGCTACAACCAGCGAGATGCTTAATAAAATAGGTGATACCTTACGTGAAGCTATCGAAAATAGTAAGAAGGTGGAACGTATTGATGAGTTAACCAATGATATTTTAGTTATCTCAAATCAAACAAATCTATTAGCATTAAATGCATCGATTGAAGCAGCGCGTGCAGGAGAGGCGGGAAAAGGCTTTGCCGTTGTTGCAGATGAAATTCGTCAGTTAGCAGATAATAGCCGAAATACAGCTACGAATATTCAAGAAATCAGTGGTTTAGTGCGTGATGCTGTATTAAATCTTTCGGATAGTTCAAAACTTGTATTAGATTATATTCAAACTACGGTATTAGGTGATTATGATAAGAATGTAGTTAGTGGAATACAATATGATAACGATGCTTCCTTTTTACATGACAATATCACTCAATTCATGGATTACATAAAAGCGTTAAACCGTATGATAGAAAATATGAGTGATTCCTTTCATGGTATCGCCTCTGCTGTGGATGAAAGTGCAATGGGAGTTTCTAACGCTGCAAATAATGCATCGAATTTGGTGGAAGAGATGTCTAAGATTAGTAAAGAAATAAAGAATAATGAAATGATTTCTATAAGTTTAAATGAAGAAGCAAATCGTTTTGTTGAGATATAAAATTAATTTTAAAGAATAAAAACTTTGAATATAAAGTTACTTATAGGGACTAGATAAAAGTATCTATGCGTTACTAAAAAAGGAAGGTGATACAAAATTAGAGGGTATCTTTCTAAGATACCCTCTAATTTTATCTTGTGCCATTCGTAAAGTCTTGATACCAATTAATATCATGATTCTTTTGTGCTTCTTCAAAATTAGTAATAGCTGGAGGAATTCCACCGTATTGTTGATACCAGCTATCTGGATAAAGAGGAGTCTTATTTTTCGTTACGGATTCCCTCGATAGTTCTTTGGACTCTCCTGGCCTCAATTTTCTAGCTACGATAACAGTGCGATAATTAGGAAGCTCATAAGAGCAGGTTGATAATAATAGCAGTTGATCTTCCTTGGAAATTTCTACAGGTATATTATAAATGGAACGAACTTTTATCTGATAAACAAAATTTAAGAAATCTGAGGAATCTTCAAAGCTTCCACGTTGATAATCAAAGAGTTCTTCTTTTGCTGAGGAACCGTTTGTTTTAAAAACAGCAAAAATTTTCCATAAGCTTACGTCATATAGTGTATCAAATTGAATAATTGGAGAATTAATCAAAAAGTCCATATCGTTAAATTTCATCAATTCGTGAAACATATTACCAGTACTTGTCATATTATGACCATGGATTAATAAACATTGCGTTGGTGTCTCAATCTCTGTATTTGTATCTAAAAAAAGACTACCTAATCGGTCCTCCTCCTTATTGATATTCCTCGTCAAGTAATATTCTGGTTCCTCCTTACTGGATTGTAGTACTGGATAGTTGATATTGGTTCCTTCTATTTGAATCCAACCTTTAATGTCAGGATTAAGTTCTAATAGTTGTTTGAATTTTTCTATAGGTATTATTTCGGATGTTTTTCCTGATGACACTTGATCATCAATTGCCTTCGGAATTGAGGGGGCTATAGTATCTTCAGGGATAGGAGTGCTTTTTTCATATATCTGCTGGATCTTTTTCATTGCATTGTTTGATTTCATAGGACTAATCCATAGAAGGTCAATCAGTAGATAAGTACCTATCATTAATATAATAAAAGAGAGTATATGGAGGATTTTATTAAGCTGCAATTTTTTATTGTTATGTATTGAATTATCTTTTGAGTCGTTCATATTCTGATTTGAATTAAATTTTGTAGCTTTTATTTTATCTATTTTTTGTCTTGCTGAAATTTTATAACCCATAAGTACCCTCCTTTCTTTTGCTGTTATCAAAAGTATAGCACAAGTATATTAAAATGATAAGAATCTTTCTAAATGTCTTGAAGAAATCAGAAAAATTTGCATATCATATTTTAAATTCTTTCAAGCGACTAAAAAGATGTCCAACAAAAATATCATCCATTGTTGGACACCTTTTTTCATTTCAGCTTTATTATTTAAGTTTTTAAAATTATACGTTATATCAGGTTGAACTTCTTTCAACGAAAGTAGTAGGTAGAATGATTTTCTGTGGCAGTGTTTCATAACCTTGAATTCTTGCAAGTAACAGATTGGTTGCAACCCTACCAATTTCTTCTTTTGGAACGTGGTAGGTGGTAAGTGGAGGATTTGAGTACTGAGACATTTCAATATCTGACATTCCAATGACTGCAACTCTCTTAGGTACGGAGATACCATTGGTATAAAAACTCTTCATTGCAGCCATAGCCATCAAATCGCTGGCTGCAAAAAAAGCAGTAGGATAGTGATTACTTTTACATAAGGCATCTACTTTTGCTACACATTCATCTTCGTTCCAGCCACAATCTATGATCCATTTTTTCTGAATCGGTAAGCCTGCTTTATGCATTGCTATGACATAACCTTGATAACGTTTACTGTCTTTGATATCTTGGGACTCTCCACTTCCACCGATAAATCCAATTTCTTTATGCCCTTTTTCAATGAGATGCTGTGTCGCAAGGATACCATTTTCTAAATGATCATAACCAACATCATCAATATCATCACGTAAAGTATCAATACCCACGACATGAGGCACACGTTTTTTAATGTAGTGATAGATGTCTTCGTTTAATGGCTCCATCAAAATTAACCCATCCAAAGAATCACTAAAGGTTGAAGCTAAATGGCTTTTGTCCTGAAGAATTGGCGCTGACTTGATAAAGGACAGTTCAATTCCAACTTCTCTTAATTGTGTTTCTACTCCGGCAAGGATTGACATATAGTAAGGATCGTTATAGCCCTTCTTCGTTACTCTTAAAATACAACCTATTTTTGCGTCTTTACAAATGTTTGAATTCGTAACTGTCATTTTTTTTCGCGGGGTCGTAATAGGGATGTAATTTAATTGAGTTACTGCATCAAGTACACGATTCTTGGTTTCTTCGGTCATCTTATATTTAGTATCATTATTTAAAACGCGAGAAACAGTAGCGATAGAGACATTCGCTAATTTTGCAACTTCTCGTATGGTACTCATAGGTAGAATCCCCTTTCTGTTTAGAGTAATGATAGGATAATATTTGTTTGTTTAGTTATTTGTTACGTTATATTTACTTTACCTCATTTTTGTTTTATTGTCAATGTTTCAGTGGAAAAAACAAGGTTTTATGATATAGAAGTAAATCAATCAGCGGAAAAACAAGATTCTATGATATAGAAGTAAATCAATCAGCGGAAAAACAAGATTCTATAATGCAGAAGTAAATCATTTAGTAGAAAACAAGATTCTATGATGTGGAAGTAAATCATTCAGCAGAAAACAAGATTCTATGATGTAGAAGTAAATCACTCAGCAGAAAAAAATTCTATGATATAGAAGTAATCATTCAACGGAAAAACAAGATTTTATTATTTAGATGTAAATCATTCAAAATTATATATATTTTGTAGCATTTTAATGAGGAAAATAAAACAAAAAATAAATCGAGAAATAAACCCAGAGATAAAAATGAGATTAAAATCAGAAACTAGAATAAAACAAAAAAATGATTATTCTCTGTTTACAAATGGTTTAACACGTGCTAATATAAACGTAACAAAACGTTATGAAACAAACTATGTTACGTAATGTTACGTAAACTAAATCAAAAACTCAAAAAAAACGAATAAAACATACAATGAAAGGACGTATTATCATGGAAAAGCCAGTATTAGTAATTATGGCTGCTGGAATGGGAAGCAGATATGGTGGATTAAAGCAAATTGATTCAGTGGATGAGCAGGGACATATTATTATAGATTTCTCAATTTTTGATGCAATCAAAGCAGGATTTAAGAAAGTTATCTTTATTATTAAGAAAGAAATAGAAGAAGACTTTAAAGAAGTGATTGGAAATCGCATTGAAAAGATTGTAGAAGTTGAATATGTTTATCAAGAAATCGCCAAAGTACCAGAGAACTTTACTGTCCCAGAAAGTAGAGTAAAACCATGGGGAACTGGTCATGCAATCTTATGTTGCATGGATAAGATTCAAGGACCATTTGCAGTAATTAACGCAGATGATTTTTATGGTAGAGAAGCTTTTGTAAAAATTTATGATTTCCTAAGTTCTATAGAACAAATTAATCTTTATTCTATGGTGGGATATCAATTAAAAAATACATTGACAGAACATGGCTCTGTTGCAAGAGGGGTATGTAATGTGAATGAGGAAGGTTTCTTAACTAAGATTACGGAGAGAACAAAGATTGAAAAATTCCCTGACGGTGCTAAGTATTATGAGAGTGAAACAGATACTTGGGAAGAAATATCATTTGACAGTACGGTCTCTATGAATCTATGGGGATTTCAAGCAAATATTATGGCGGAACTAAAAGAAGAGTTTGATACTTTCTTGAAGACAGAGGTTGCTAATAACCCAGAGAAAAGTGAGTTTTTCTTACCAACCGTTGTTCAGCATATGATTGAAAGTCAGAAGGTGCAGGTAAAGGTATTACATTCTAAGGATCAATGGTTTGGTGTTACGTATAAAGAAGATAAAGAAGTCGTACTAAAAGAGATAGCAAAGTTAAAAGAACAAGGAATTTACCCGGAAAATCTATGGTAAGGATTGTAAAATCGTAGTGGAGGTGCTATTATGGCAAGAGAAATAAAAAATGAGTTAATAGAAAATGCGATTGCTCAGTTTCAAGTAGAAGGAACAGTTGAGAGTTATGAGAGATACGGAAATGGCCATATTAACGATACATTTGTTGTAGCTTATGAAAAGGATGGAAAGATAAAAAGATTCATATTACAGCGTATCAATCATAGTATCTTTAAAGAGCCGGAGAAATTAATGTTTAATATTGCTCAGGTAACTTCATTTTTAAAAGATGAGGTAAGAAAACTTGGTGGGGATGAATTACGAGAAGTATTGACGATAATCAATACGAAGAATGGTAAACCCTTCTATTTAGATACCGAAGGCTCTTACTGGAGAATGTATCTTTTTATAGAAGATGCTACCTCCTTTGAACAAGTTAGTAAACCAGAGGACTTTTATCAAAGTGCAGTTGCATTCGGAAGATTTCAGAAACTATTATCCGCCTTTGATGCAACCAGCTTATATGAGGTAATACCAAACTTTCATAATACACCTTTACGTTATGAAGCATTTTTAAAAGCTGTGAATGAAGATAAATGCAACCGCGCTAAAGATGTAAAGGAAGAAATTGAGTTTTTTATCAAGAGAAAAGAAGATATGGAGTACTGTAAAAAATGCTTAGATGAAGGAAAACTTCCACTCCGTGTTACACACAATGATACAAAACTTAATAATGTAATGATAGATAATAAGTCAGGGAATGGTTTATGTGTCATTGACTTAGACACTGTAATGCCAGGTTTATCTATCTTTGATTTTGGTGATTCTATCCGTTTTGGTGCAAACACTGCAACAGAGGATGAAAAGGATTTATCGAAAGTGAGTTTGGATTTAGATTTATTTGAACTATATGTAAAGGGTTATTTGACAGGTTGTGAAGGCAGTCTGACTGATACCGAAATCTCTATGCTACCTCATGGAGCAAAAACGATGACATTAGAGTGCGGAATGCGTTTCCTAATGGATTATTTAGAAGGAGATGTTTACTTTAGAATTCATCGAGAGGAACATAACCTTGACCGTTGCCATACACAAATGGCACTTGTTCTAGATATGGAACGTAAATGGGATGATATGAAAGAAAAAGTTTCTAAGTATCGTTAAGGAGGAAAAGAGATGTCAATTTTAGTTACCGGTGGGGCTGGATATATAGGAAGCCACACATGTCTTGAATTGCTAAGAAAAGGATATGATGTTGTTGTTGTCGATAATTTAAGCAATTCTTCGAAAGAATCTTTAGAGAGAGTAAAAAAGTTAGCGAACAAGGATTTAACATTCTATGAATTTAACGTAGAAGATAAAGAGAAGTTAACCGAAGTATTTGAAAAAGAAAATATTGAGTCGGTAATCCATTTTGCTGGATTAAAAGCTGTTGGAGAGTCTGTACAAAAACCACTTGCTTATTACTATAATAACTTAGTTTCTACCTTAGTACTTTGCGAAGTTATGTCAAAGTTTCAGGTAAAGAAATTAGTATTCAGTTCTTCTGCAACAGTATACGGGAATCCACATACCGTACCAATAAAGGAGGATTTTCCACTTTCTGTTACGAATCCATATGGTAGGACGAAATTAATGCAGGAAGAGATGTTAAGAGATTTAGTAGTTGCTGATAGCGAATGGAAGATTATCTTATTACGTTACTTTAATCCAATTGGTGCAGATGAAAGTGGTATGATTGGAGAGGACCCACTTGGTATTCCAAATAATTTAGTACCATACATTACACAGGTAGCAGTTGGAAAACTAAAAGAACTTCAAGTATTCGGTGATGATTATGATACGCCAGATGGTAGCGGAGTTAGAGACTACATCCATGTGACAGACCTTGCAATTGGTCATGTGAAGTCAATTGAGAAACTTGAGCAAATAGAAGGTGTAAAGACCTATAACTTAGGGACTGGAAAGGGCTATAGCGTTCTTGAGATGGTTACCGCTTTTTCTGAGGTTTGTAAAAAAACAATCCCTTATGTTGTGAAAGCTAGAAGACCAGGAGATATTGCAACTTGTTATGCAGATCCTAAGTTAGCGAAAGAAGAACTTGGATTTACAGCAGTCAGAGAGCTTAAAAAGATGTGTGAAGATGCATATCGTTGGCAGTGCAACTATCCTAATGGTTATCGTGATTAAATTATATTAAAAATGAGACTTAAAATGGATTTGTTATAATAAGATGGACCCTGTAAAATAGACAGTTAGAAAAAAGAGCTTATACACTCTATTTTCTACTGACTCTGTTTACAGGGTCCATTTTATTTCATCAATGAGCTACGACGATGGTACTTTATACATTTTTTTATATTCCTGGGGTGTTATATTAGTCATTCGTTTGAATGCTTGAGAAAAGTAGCTAGGGGATGAAAACCCCACAATCTGTGAGATTGAGGATAAGGAATGATTCGTACTTACAAGAAGATGCATACTTTCCTCTATTCGCCTCTTAATCAAATAATTAATAGGAGAAGTTCCGAACTGCTTTTTAAAGTTATGAACAAAGTAATACTTATTAAGATGCACGAGGGAACTTAAGGTTTCAATTGTAATGTTTTCTTGATAATTCTCTTCAATATATTTTTTGGCAATATTGCATTCTCTTGTTAGTTTCGGTCCGCTGACTATAGAAATCTTAAAAGCATCATTGCGAAGAATCATCGTAAAGATGATATTTAATAAGTTCTGACACACAAAGTTACGGTATGGCTGTTCACTTTTCATTTCATGTGCGAGTGAATTAAAGTAAAGATGCAAATCCGATTTATGTGCAGAGCTGTTTAAGAGGATATATCCTTGGTCTTCTGCTTGAAATTTAATTCCTTCAATACCTAACACGATATATTCCATTGGCTTTGACGGGTTTGAGATCTCTGTGTGTACGATTGTAGGGTTTAAAATGATTAAGTCATTGGCCTTTACGTCAAGAATTTCTTTTTCTACAGAGAACTGTCCTGATCCATTGGTGATATAAAAGAATTCTGCGAAGTTATGGGAATGGGGTAAGCTTTTCCAGTCAGTACCGTATTTAGAAATGGCGACATAAAGGAGAGTAACATGAACTTGATTGCCCTGTTTGCCATCGGGATTAAAAGTATAGGATAGCGTAGAATCCTCTTTATGAATCATAGACGCTTCAGATTCGTTATCTATTTTAAAATTATAACGACTGTTACTCATAATTTTCCTCCTTATGTGAATACTATACAAAAAGATTCTGCAAATTTACTAATTGATTATTTATAATGTATATTATACAGCAATAAATATAAAGAAGAAAGCAATATTTTTATTGGTTATAATAAAAAATACGGTATACTACAAATATAGTCATAAAGGAGGATAAATATATGAAAAAAATAGGTAGTATTTTATTAGTACTTACATTAATGATTAGTTTACTCGCTGGTTGTGGTAAAAAAGACACAACAGGTGAAGGCACAGCTCCTACCGCAGTGCCTACGAATGAGGCTTCGAAAGAGAACCCAACAGAGAAACCAAAGCAAGATGTTACAATTAAAGTAGCAGCAATCGAGACAGCTTATGGTCCTGACATGTGGACAAAAGTTTGTGAAGCATTTGAAGCAAAGACAGGAATTAAAGTTGAACTTACAACTGACAAGTTGTTAGAGGATGTGATTGGTGCAGGAATGAAGGCTGGTGATTATCCAGATGTTGTTCATTTAGCAACAGGACGTCCAGCAGCTTTAACAGAGACTTTAATAAAAGAGAATGGCTTAGAAGATCTTACTGATGTTTTAAGCATGACAGTTCCAGGAGAAGATAAGAAGGTTAGTGATAAAATTGCTGGAGGATTTACAGAATCTTCTTTAACAAACCCTTATAACGATGGAAAAACATACATGGCACCAATGTTCTATAGCCCATGTGGCTTATTTTACAACAAAGGCTTATTCGCAGAAAAAGGATGGACAGTTCCAACAACTTGGGATGAGATGTGGACATTAGCAGATAAAGCAAAAGCAGAAGGTATCGCATTATTTGCTTATCCAACCGCAGGTTATTTCGATGCATTCTTCTATGCACTTCTTTATGAAGTAGGCGGTGCAGATTTCTTCGCAAAAGCAACCACATACACAGAAGGTATTTGGGATACTCCAGAGGCAAACAAGGCATTTGACATTGTTGAGAAATTAGCATCTTATACCGAAAAATCAGTTCCATCTAACGCAAACAATGATAATTACCTTAAGAATCAGCAGTTAATCTTAGACAATAAGGCACTATTTATGCCAAATGGTACTTGGGTTGTTGGTGAAATGAAGTATGCTCCTCGTGTAAATGGATTTGAGTGGGGATTCACAGCTCTTCCAGCAATCGCTAAGGGTGAAGATTCTTATTCCTTCACATGGTTTGAGCAGTTATGGGTTCCGGCAGCTGCGGAGCATAAAGACGCAGCAAAGCAATTTGTAGCATTTATGTATTCTGATGAAGCAGCTAAGATTTTTGCAGAGTCCGGTGCTGTTCAGCCAATCGTTGGTTTTGCTGACAAATTAGAAGGTGACAACAAGTTGTTCTACAGTATCTACGATAATGGGGCAAAGGCTGCTTTAGGTGGATTTGCAGCGACAGAACCAGTAGAAGGTGTAAATTTTAGTGATACCGTATTTGGAACAGTAAACTCCTTAGTAAGTGGAGATAAAACAAAAGCTCAGTGGATTGATTTAATTAAAAAGGATAGTGACTTGCTCCGTGCTGCATTAAAAAAATAAATTTAAGCATACTTTGTAACACCAAGTAAGCGAATACAAACGGTGAGCAGAACTTTTACTCACCGTTTTTTTAAAACTGGAGATAAATGTGAAAATTCAAAAGGCGATTTTTACACACTATTGATATGGGAATATCACATCTACTTGCAGATGTAATATGCAATAGATGTAATGCAATTTGTGGTTGCAATAAAACCACAAACTTGATAAGCGCAAGATACTGCGCAGAAATGAGGTGAGACATGAAAAATAGAGGGAAATCGTTATTTATATTCTTATGTGTAGCACCGGCAGTAATTCTGTTTACGATCTTTATGATTATACCTACAATTAATATATTTAAAATGTCTCTTTACAAATGGGGTGGGTATTCGGCGAATAAAACCTTTGTAGGATTTGATAACTTCAAAAAACTTGCCAGTGATATGAAGTTTTTACAATCCTTTGAGAATACCGTGTTATTAATTATCATTGTCAGTATTGTAACCATAGCATTTGCTCTTTTATTTGCAGCAATATTAACAAGAGAAAAAATTGTTGGTCAGAATTTCTTCCGCATTGTGTTTTATATACCAAACATTTTATCTATCGTAATTATCAGTGCAATTTTTAGTGCAATCTTTGATTCGCAGAATGGATTGTTAAACAGTATTTTAGCCTTATTCCGGGGTAAGGGTAGTGAACCGATTTATTGGTTAGGAAATCAGAAAATCGTTATATTTTCAATAGCGATTGCAATGATATGGCAGGCCATTGGTTATTACATGGTTATGTACATGGCTAGTATGGCAAGTGTCCCAGAAAGTGTATACGAAAGCGCTAGCATAGAAGGTGCAAGTCGTATTCGTCAGTTCTTTCATTTAACGATTCCGCTCATTTGGACCAACATCAGAACCACGTTAACATTCTTTATCATTAGTAGTATTAATCTTAGCTTCATGCTTGTAAAAGCGATGACTAGTGGTGGACCAGATGGTAGTACTGAGGTATTTCTAAGCTATATGTATAAGCAAGCTTACACCAATTCTAGTTATGGATATGGTATGGCGATTGGTGTTGTTGTATTCTTGTTCTCCTTTACCTTAAGTGGAATAGTGAACTTGATTACCAAGCGCGAACCGCTAGAATTGTAGGAGGTGACACATGAATAAAGAAAAGAACCTTCCATTAAAGAAAATAGTTATTTATCTGGTATTAGGATTATTAGCTATCTCCATTATTGTACCAGTAGGCTGGGTATTTATAGCCTCAATTAAAAAGAATAGTGAATTTTACGGCAGTCCTTGGAAACTTCCTGAATCGATTTACTTCCAGAATTTTGTAGAAGCCTGGGGTAGTGCTCATATGGGAGAGTACATGCTAAACAGTGTAATAGTTACAGTAGTTGCACTTTTAGTCCTTCTGGTGGTTTCGCTACCAGCGGCTTATTGCCTAAGCAGATTCAAATTTAGGCTGCGTAAAATTTTAAATATACTGTTTATGGCAGGACTATTTATTAATGTAAACTACATTGTAGTTCCAATATTTTTGATGTTTATTGATGCAGATAAAGCATTGAAAGGATGGGGATTCTCTCCGTTTTTCTTAAATAATATCTATGTTTTAGCTATTGTTTATGCTGCAACTGCACTTCCGTTTACCATCTATTTGTTGTCAGGTTATTTAGTAACGATACCAAAGACATACGAAGAAGCAGCATACATTGATGGAAGCGGTTATTTTAGAACGATGGTTAAAGTTATATTACCTATGGCTAGACCAAGTATTATTACTGTAATATTATTTAACTTCTTATCATTTTGGAATGAGTACATCATTGCGATTACCTTGTTGGCTGATCCAAAGGGGGGAAAGACACTTCCAGTTGGCCTGATGAATCTGATGAAAGCGCAGAATGCTGCAGCGCAATATGGACGTATGTATGCTGGTCTTGTATTAGTTATGTTACCAACTCTGATTCTTTATATCATGGTACAGAAGAAATTAACACAAGGTATGATGCTTGGCGGATTGAAAGGATAGGTGCTCTATGGAAAATGCAATGAAAGTGTTAGGAATTGTTTTAAAGTGCATAATCCTTGTTGTTTGTGTTGGTCTGGTTATTATCGGGCAAAAGAGTATTAGCTATCAGGGATTATATACTATGCTTGCAGGCTTAGGCGGGATACTAATATTGTTATTTCTATATAATAGAAAATATAAATAAGAGTAAAGATAACTGAAAATATAAAGAAGATATATTTTGGAGAATAGATAACTGAAAATATAAAGAAGATATATTTTGGAGAATAGATAAATATAAATAAGATATATTTTGGGGAAAAGATAATAGAAAAGTTTCGGGCTATCTTTAGTAATAAAATATGCATCCAAGTAGGTTGTGCCTTTGGGCACAGTCTTACTTGGATGTACCTCAAAATTCAAACATATGGATAGAGGGTTTGATGGATTAACTTTCAGCTGCACTTGAAAAGAAAAAGCAGCTTTGATAATAGGCCGTTAATGCGCCAGAATGGTGGTAAATATGAAAAAAGATACGATGTTAGCTGGAAGAGTTACGATACCAACAGATGTCGATGTTGTTCCAGAAACAATGGAATTATTAAATAGATGGGGAGCAGATGCTATCCGTGATTGTGACGGCACGGATTATCCAGAGGAATTAAAGGCTGTTCAAGCTAAGGTTTATAGTACGTATTATACAACCCGTAAGGATAATGCCTGGGCAAAGGCGCACCCAGAGGAAGTACAACAATGCTATATTATGACGTCATTTTATACAGCTACAGAAACAACACTTCGCATTCCACTTTTAAAAGGAATCGCGAAAGAGCTTATGATGGTAAATAATTATGATGATAAAGTACGCTGGTGGGAAGTAATTGATCGCAGTACTGCGATGGTCGTTTCAACAGATACCTGGAGTTATGACAAAGAAACAGGAGAAGTAATAATTACAAATTGCGAGCCATTCCACAACTATACAGTTAGTTTTCTTGCTTATCTTATCTGGGATCCGGTGCACATGTACAACGCGGTTGTCAATGGATGGCAAGGCGTAGAACATCAGATTACATTTGATGTAAGACAGCCAAAGACTAGAGAGTATTCTATGGTTCGTCTTCGTAAGTTTATAGAAGAACATCCTTATGTTGATGTGATTCGTTATACAACCTTCTTCCATCAGTTTACTTTAGTATTTGATGAAATGATGCGTGAAAAGTATGTTGACTGGTATGGGTACTCAGCTTCTGTATCTCCTTATATCTTGGAGCAGTTTGAAAAGGAAGTGGGTTATCGATTCAGACCAGAGTTTATTATTGATCAAGGGTACTATAACAATCAGTATCGTATCCCAAGCAAGGAATTTAAAGATTTTCAAGCGTTCCAGAGACGTGAAGTTGCAAAATTAGCCAAGGAAATGGTAGACATCACCCATGAATACGGTAAGGAAGCGATGATGTTTCTTGGGGATCACTGGATTGGAACAGAACCCTTTATGGAGGAGTTTAAGACAATCGGTCTTGATGCAGTAGTTGGAAGTGTAGGGAATGGTAGTACACTTCGATTAATTAGTGATATCCCAGGGGTTAAGTATACCGAAGGAAGATTTCTTCCTTATTTCTTCCCTGATACTTTCCACGAAGGTGGGGATCCTGTTAAAGAAGCGAAGGTTAACTGGGTTACAGCAAGACGTGCCATCTTAAGAAAGCCAATTGATAGAATCGGATATGGCGGTTACTTAAAACTTGCATGCCAGTTCCCAGAGTTTATTGACTATGTGGAATCTGTTTGTAACGAATTTCGTGAGCTGTATGAAAACATTAAGGGTACAACGCCATTTTGTATCAAACGTGTAGCTGTTTTAAATAGTTGGGGTAAAATGCGAGCTTGGGGTGCCCATATGGTACATCATGCACTTTATCAAAAGCAAAACTATAGTTATGCAGGTGTCATTGAGTCATTAAGCGGAACACCTTTTGAAGTGTCCTTTATCAGCTTTGATGACATTAAAAAGGATAAAAATATCTTAAAAAATATTGATGTAATTATTAATGTGGGAGATGGTGATACAGCACACACTGGTGGATTAGTTTGGGAAGATGCTGATATCTCCAGTGCTATTCATCAGTTTGTATATGAAGGTGGCGGCTTAATTGGTATTGGAGAACCTACGGGACACCAGTATCAGGGACGTTACATTCAGTTAGCTAATGTTTTTGGCATCGAAAAAGAAACTGGTTTTACTTTAAATTATGATAAATATAATTGGGATGCTGTGGAAAGCCATTTTATCACCGAAGATTGTACAAAAGAAGTAGACTTCGGTGAGGGGAAGAAAAATATGTACGCCTTAGAGGGTACTACCATTCTTGTTCAGATGGAAAAAGAAGTACAGATGGCTGTGAATGAATTTGGCAAGGGAAGAAGTGTATATCTAAGTGGTCTTCCATATAGTTTTGAGAATAGCAGAGTTCTTTACCGAAGTATTCTTTGGAGTGCTCATGAAGAAGAAAACTTGCATAAATGGTACTCCAGTAACTTCAATGTTGAAGTGCATGCTTATGTAAAAAACAACAAATATTGTGTTGTAAATAACACTTATGAGCCACAAAATACGACGATTTACCGAGGTGATTCCAGTAGTTTTGATTTAGAGTTAGAAGCGAATGAAATTATTTGGTATGAGATATAATGTCAATTAGGTAAAAAAGAGCTTTTGTAGTATGGAGGAATCTTTACTACAAAAGCTTTTTTAAGTTTTAAATTAACTTTTCTTATCACATATGCCCCATATAATAAATGACAAACCTTTAATTGTCAATGTTACATTTTCCTGTAAGGTCTCGCAGGAATCCTAATTTCAACCTCGGTTTCAACGCCCTCCGTGCTTCGAAAGGAGAGACCGTACTCATTACCGAAGTAGACCTGGAGGCGGGTATGGGTATTCATAATGGCTATACTACTACCTTTATCAGTATTAACTGTACCTTTCAGAATATTGGATAGAATATCGGAAGTAATGCCGACACCATCATCGGATATAACAAAAATAAGATCATCGTCATCCATCCAGCCCATAATCACGATATTTCCTTCTTTGGTTTCCTTCTCCAATATCCCGTGTAGAATGGAGTTTTCTACAATCGGTTGAAAAATTAGTTTTGGTATTTCATAATCCAGTATTTCATCCGGTACATCTATAAAGAAATGAATTTTATCATCAAATCGCATGTTTTGAAGCTGAACATACAGAGTGATATGTTCCAATTCACTTTTTACACTAACGATATTATTCCCTTTACTTAAGGTCAGTTTGTAAAAACGGGATAGCCTTTGTACAGCTAATGATATTTCTGAGGATTTACCTGCCTGTGCCATCCAGTTAATCATATCCAATGTGTTATATAGAAAATGCGGATTAATTTGGGATTGAAGGGCTTTGAATTCAGATAAGCGCAGGTCTTTTGATGCCTGCTCCTGCGCAAGCATCAGATGGTTTAATTGATCGGACATAAAGTTATAGGTCTCAATCAGGTCACCGATTTCATCCGTACCACCTTTGGTATCGAGAGGGGAAGGAACCCCATATTTTGCGCTTTGCATTTTGGTGATGACAGAGGAAATACGATTAACAATTGATTTATTTAACTGTAGTGCGAGTGTCACACCGGATACAAGAATCACAAGATAAAATAAGAGAAAACGAAGCAATAACTGTTTACCTTCTTCCAGCATGTTTCTTGCCGGAATGGTGGTAACCATATACCAGTCGGTTCCAATAATTGTCTTATAATTGCAATATACCTTGGAGTTTGAGAAGTCTACCGGCATAAATTTGGTGGTTGTTTTAATCAATTCCGGAATTTTCTTGTATTTTAATAAATAAGTCCCGTAAAGAGCAGAACTTGTAGTGGAAACAAGGGTATCTCGTTCATTTAAGATATAAATAACACTATGAGTAAAAGGGAGATCCTGTTTTAATATATTATCAATAATCTCCTGTTTAAAATATACGACAACATAGATGTAATCATCATTTACCTTCAGACTGTGTATGATTGCAAGGTCACCATATTCCCTAATTTCATTCGGGGAAAGATACATACTCGGACAGACAAGAATGGACTGCTTGGTATTAGATAGGATACCGTGCCAATACGTACCAAGCGTTGCTGCTTCATGATCAAAAATACCCTCCTTATTGTAAGAGGAGATTACATTATAGTGAATATCATTGATATAGATTTTAACAGCCGAAGCGTTGTTATTATTCGCAAGGAAATTTACGGTTGCAAAAAAGTTATTTAGGCTTACCTGAAAGGTGGAATCGTTCTTGTATTCTTCAGGGGAATCACTATAAAGGAAATTGGTAAAAAAATCTTGGCTTTCGATACTAGAAGCTATATCATCGAGCTGACTTATTGTGTTACTAAGGCTATTTTGCGTCTGATATGAAATACTCGCCAGAGATTTTAAGGTATTATTCGTAGTGATGCCAAGCAATTGTTGATAACACAAAATAGTAATAAAAATAGTTGGAACTAAAGCAAGAAGAAGATGCGAAATCATAAATTTCGATTTCAGTTTCATACGAAGGACATAATAATCATATAGCTTTGAAAATATATTCTTTATCATAGATTTCCTTTCCTTCTGAATGAAATTATTTTTTTTTCAGAACATAAAATGACGTATTACGGCCCAGTTCCTTTTCACGATATTCTGATGGAGTGATTCCGACTATTTTCTTGAATATTTTACCGAAATAATTATTGTCAGCATATCCAACGCGTGAGGAAACCTCAATGATTTTATTACGTGGGTCAGATAGAAGCTGCTTTGCTTTCTCGATACGATAATTGGTAATGTACTGATTTAATGTCTCTCCAGTTTCCGTTTTAAAAACGGTACAAAGATAAGAGAAGGATAAACGAACATGATCGCTGATATCTTTTATGGATAAGGAATAATCTCCGTAATGATTACTAATATAATCTCGAATTAAAAAGATAGTCGAGGTTTCTTTGGGTGTGGACTGAAGTTTTTCTTCAAATCTATCAATCTTTGCTAACAGCATCTGATGAAGTTCATTCAGTATGATACAGTTTGTGATATTATCGAGCATACTCTCGGAATCGGAGACTGCATTTTCTGTTTGAAGCTTCAAATCGTATTGAACTGAATTAATTTGTAAAAAGGCCTTATAGTACATGTCTTTAATGACATTTGTCAAAAGAGTTTTATTATTTTTTAAGGAACGGTATAAGGTTTCTACAAGTTCCCTCGCACGAAGGAAATTCTTTTCACGAATTGCTTCTGTAAAATCATTAAGAAATTCATGTGGGTAGATGCTTGAAACCGATTGAGGTGAACTTTTATGGATTAAAATGCTACCATAATCAAAGAAAAAGGAACTTTGTAGTAGGATAGCTGCGGAATTATAAGAATCGAATACTTTTGATGGACCTGTGACGGTTTTTCCAAAGGTAATAAAATAGTTCAATTCAATTGGAATTACGGACTTGATGTATGTTCCGATTTTGGATACGACAGATTCCTCCGGCCGTTCGTTTCCGTAAATATGTAATACGATTAGTGAATCGTTTTTAATAAAATGGATCTCATTCAAATGCCATTTTGCTATCTGTTTATCAAAATTTTCAAGATAGGAGCTAAGGTTGCTTCTATCTACGATCACATTATAAGGTGAAATAATTCGAAGGATGCAGGTGGTAAAAATGGTTGAATTATTGATGGATCCTCTCAAAACAGCGTCATCAATTAAAGTGTCACTTTTCATATCATAACCGTTATGTGTTAGCCTTTGGGCAAACCTAGACACAGCCTCCTTTGCGTATAAAACATTAGAATCTTGTTGTGCCTGATGTTGTAGGACAGTCTGGATAGACTGTTTTAGTGCATCCATGATTTCGGAAGGATCAATCGGTTTTTCTACATAACGGATAGCGCGAAACTTAATCGCAGCCTTTAAATATTCTTTATCTGAATATCCGCTCATAAATATAACAGAACAGTCTGGATAAAGTTTCAGGATATTATCTACTAATTCAATTCCGTCCATCCTTGGCATTCGCACGTCGGTTAATAAAACATTTGGAGGATGCTTTAGGGCAATCTGAATTGCATTTATTCCATCATCGGCCTGATCAATTTGGTCAAATGAGAGTGCCTTCCAGTTAATATTTGCTATTAAACCGTCTCTGGTAAGCTTTTCATCATCTACAATTAGAATTCTCATTGATACCTCCATTATGCCACTAATTTTGTAGCAATATTTTTGCTTAGGTTTCACTTTTTAAGTGTATGTATCGTGAAAAAGTTATAATGCGGTGTTACTCTACGCTAATTTATTATCAATTATAACTAAATTTTATTTAGAATTCAATCATGTAAAACAACAGAAAATTACCCTCAATCAAACAATATTACGATATGATGTAAGAACTTCAGATGCTAAGATAGGACTGTGAAGGAAAAAGAAGATTAATATAAAGGAAAGCAGCGAAAGGAGTAAGGAGATTGGCTGAGGAATATATTCTTGAGTTAAAAGGCATTACAAAGGTTTTCCCTGGAGTACGGGCTTTGGATGGCGTACATTTTCAATTAAAAAAAGGTGAAATACATGCGCTAATGGGAGAGAACGGTGCAGGAAAATCAACCTTTATTAAGGTTATTACGGGTGTACATAAGGCGGAACAAGGAGAAATCTATTTAAACGGAATAAAGGTTGAATTCAAAGGACCAAAGGATGCCCAAGCAGCAGGTATTGCAGCAATTTATCAACATGTAACGGCATATCCTCATTTGACCGTAACGGAAAATATTTTCATGGGACATGAGAAAATAAAGAATGGTATCATTCAGTGGAAGCAAATGAATCAGGATGCACAAAAACTGTTAGAACAATTGAATGCAGATTTCAAAGCCACCGATGAAATGGGATCTTTAAGTGTCGCACAGCAGCAGATGGTTGAAATTGCAAAGGCACTGTCGTCCAACGCAAAAATCATCATAATGGATGAGCCTACAGCATCACTTACAAAAAATGAGTCTGAGAATCTTTATAGAATTGCGGAAAGACTACGGGATGACGGCACTTCGATTATATTTATATCCCATAGATTTGAAGATATGTACCGCTTGGCAACAAAGGTAACTGTATTTAGAGATTCCAAATACATTGGAACCTATGATGTAGATAAGATTTCAAACCAAGATCTTATTACTGCAATGGTAGGTCGTGAGATCAATGATATGTTCCCAAAGCCGGAGATTAAGGTAGGGGGAGAAGTATTAAGAGTAGAAAAACTTTGCAGAGAGGGCTATTTTAAAGATGTATCCTTTACGGTACATGCTGGTGAAATCTTAGGTTTGACAGGTCTTGTCGGTGCAAGAAGAACAGAAGTAATCCAGACAATCTATGGTGTGGAGAAGCTTGACTCAGGAAAAATCTTTCTCGAGGGTAAACAAGTAGAGATTCGTAATGTACAGGATGCAATCAAAAATGGTATCGGACTCCTGACTGAAGATAGATCAAATCTTGGATTAATACTTAGTTGGGGCATCGGAAGAAATATTACCTTAACTGAAATAGAGAAGTATGGAAGTAGGTTATTTACAAAAGAGAAAGAAGAACATGCTGTTTCAAAGAAGCTTGCAGAGGAAGTTGATACGAAGGCTGTTTCCATCTTTGATAAAGTGAGTACCTTGTCTGGTGGTAATCAACAGAAGGTTGCAGTGGCAAAGATACTTGCTTCCGACTTAAAGGTTCTAATCATGGATGAGCCAACCAAGGGAATTGATGTTGGTGCAAAAGCTGAAATCTATGATATTATGGGGCAGTTAGCGAAAAAGGGTTATGCAATTATAATGATTTCTTCTGAAATGCCCGAGATTCTTGCCATGAGTGACAGAATCATAGTGATGTGTGAAGGGAAAATAACAGGAGAGTTAAGTCGTACAGAAGCATGTCAGGAAATGATACTTGAAAAAGCTATGGCAAAATCAAAAACAACTTCAGGGAAAGGGCAGGGTGATAAGGAATGAACATGAAAGCTATGTGGAAAAAAATCACCGGCTCGCGTGAGGTGAGTTTGGTTTTGGTATTATTAATCCTTTGTGTATTTATACAAAGCAGAAATAGTACTTTTCTAACCCCTGAAACGATAGAATCTTTATTTAAAAACTATGCAGTTGACTTTGTGATAGCAGCTGGAATGATGTTGATACTTTTAATCGGTGCAATTGATATTTCGGTTGGCTCTACATTAGCATTTTCGGGTATGGCGGCATCTTTATTTTTAAGAGATCACCCTGGAACACCGGTGATCGTAGTATTCTTAATAGCTACTGCGATTGGACTCCTATGCGGGCTTTTAATCGGTGTTATTATTGCTTATGGTAAAGTTCATCCACTTATCTGTACACTGGGATTCATGAGTATTTATCGTGGACTTGCTTATTTGATCGCAAATAATGAATGGGTTGCTGCATCACAATTTTCAAAAGCTTATAAAGCATTCGCACAAAGCAGATATCTAGGATTTGGAATTGTAAATAATCTAGTAGTAATTGTTATCGTAGTTTATGTTGTATTCTTTTTTGTTATGAAATGGACTCCTACAGGAAGAAAAATATATGCCGTAGGAAGTAACGCAGAAGCGGCATTGATAAGCGGTATTAAGATTAAAAAAGTAAAAATCGCCTGTTATTCTGTCCTTGGCGCCTTGTGCGGATTATCTGGAGCGATGTATACTTCGCTGTATGCTTCTTCGCAGGGTAATATGGCAGAAGGATTGGTTATGGATGTTATTGCAGCCTGTGTAGTAGGTGGGGTAAGCCTTAGTGGTGGTCGCGGAAGTGTGATAGGTGTATTTTTAGGTACCTTGATTATTTCTATTATTGGGAAAGGACTTCCATTGATTGGTGTATCTCAATTCTGGCAAAAAGCAATTAAAGGTCTAATCATTCTTATTGCAGTAATTATCAACGTACTTGTTCAAAGACAGATGAATAAAGCAGCATTAAAGAGGAGGGAGAATTAATCATGGCAGGAAAGTCCGGAAGAGTAATCAGCGCGGAACAGAAGTTCTCTTTGAATAAATTTCTCTTTAGGTGGGAGACATTCTTAGTAATTGTTTTTATCGCAGTTAATATTATGAATATCACGATTTCTAATCGTTATTGGAGTGTGAACGGATTATTTAATGCAACCAATACCTTCCTTTGTGTAGCATTTCTTACGTTACCGATGTGTTTTGTATTATTGATAGGAGAAATTGATATTTCGGTCGGCTCACAGGTAGCACTTTCCGCAGTAATATTAGGTGTCAGCTTTAATGCAGGGTGTCCGATGTGGCTGTCTTTAATAATTGCAGTAGCTGTCGGTGCATTATGTGGATTGCTGAATGGAATTATTTTAGTAACTTTTCATGAATTAAATCCAATGATTGTGACACTCGGAACCCAGATTCTTTTTAGGGGTATTGCAGAAATAATCTTGAAGGATCAGGCAACTGGTGGTTTCACCTCAGTAAAATGGTTTAGTAAGCTATATTGGGGTAAAGTTGGTGGAGTAGTACCAATTATGTTTCTTGTCTTTGTAGTTTGTGCAATCATTTTTGGAGTAGTAATGCATAAATCAACTTTTGGACGCAGAATGTTTGCGGTTGGAAGTAATCAACAAGCTGCAAAGTACTCAGGAATTCATATCCCAAAGATGCGAATCATCATTTATACCTTAGCGGGTCTTTTCAGTGGTATTTGTGCGATATTCGTTGCAGCACAAATGGGCAGTGCAAGACCGAATATCGGTACAGGATATGAAATGGATGCTATTGGTATGTGTGTACTCGGCGGTGTTTTGACCGATGGTGGTAAAGGTAATTTTATTGGAGCAATGATTGCGGTGTTCTTATTAGGTTTCTTAGAGTATGGCTTAGGCTTGGTTAATATTTCATCCAATATCATGATGGTAGTGAAAGGTGTGCTTTTAATTTTTGCAGTAATGGTACCAAATTTGAAGTTTGGAAAGTTACATAAAAGAGATTCAGAGACAGTATAAGGAAAACCTATTTATGATACTCACACTTTAGTGTTTGTATAAATTTTAAATTTGTGGAGGTAAGGAAAGATGAAGAAGATTTTTGGTTTAGTACTTTGCTTAACTATGACAGCGAGTTTACTTGCTGGATGTAGTAGCAAAACTGACAACACGAGCAGTAACAAAGCAAAAACCCCTACAACTGCTGCAACAACTGGTGGGGACGGTTATGCAACAACTGCAACTTACGCAATTATCGTAAAAAGTGCAGGTAACCCTTATAACCAGAAGGAATCCGAAGGTTACAAACAGGTGATTGAAGCAAATGGAGGAAAATGCGTTATTCAGGAGCCAAAGTCAGCTACTGCAGAAGATCAGATTACCTGTATCAATAACGCTATTTCACAGGGTGTTGACTGCATCGCAATTGCAGCAAATGATACTGACGCTTTGGAACCAGCATTAACAGAAGCAAAAAATCAGGGTATTCACGTACTATCCTTAGACTCCGCTACCAATGCAAACAGCCGTAAAGTATTTGTTAATCAGGCTGGTACTACCCAGATCGCTCAAGCATTAATGGACGCTATCCTTGACATTTCTGGTGGCTCAGGTGATTGGGCAGTTCTTTCCGCAGCATCCACTGCAACAAATCAGAATGCTTGGATTGATGGTATGAAGACAGTGATGCAGGACTCTAAATATTCAAAACTTAACTTAATCGGTGTTTATTACGGTGATGATGAATATCAGGCATCTTGTGATCAGACAGAGGCTATCTTAGCAGCTGATCCTAACATAAAAGTAATCTGCGCTCCAACTACTGTAGGTATTATGGCTGCAGCTAAAGTTCTTCAAGACAAAGGTTTAAGTGGTAAAGTTAAGTTAACAGGGCTTGGATTACCATCCGAGATGGCTGATTACATTGGAGATGACGATCAGCATTCTTGCCCTTATATGTTCTTATGGAACCCAATCCAATTAGGTAACTTAGCAGCATATGCTTCTATTTCATTGGTAAATGGAACTATTACAGGTGCAGCAGATCAGAGCTTTACTGTTCCTGATAAAACATTAGGTGACAATGGTTCTTACAAAATTACAGCTGCAGCGGATGGTGGTACTGAAATTATCTTAGGTGCACCTTTTAAATTCGAGCCAAGCAATATTGCTGAATGGGCTAAAGTTTATTAATTTATAGAAGATGAAATGGATACATAAGTAAGTGGATACAGATAAGAAGTATGTGGATACAGATTAGTAAGTGGATATTAATTTGATGTCTACATAAGTGATTAATATTTGTATGAAACATATGGGAAGGAAAGGGTTGCCAAAAAGCAACCCTTTTCTACTAATAGAAATTTATAGAACATATCCAGATCAGAATTACGCAAGGCCTTGCAAAAGTCAAACTGGAAATAAGTAATTTATAGCATTTGCTTCGGGATCAAAGTTAAATGAAATGAAATATTAATCGAAAGGAAATGATATCTGTGGAAGTACTTAAGAAGTTAAAGCCTGTAAAAAAGGTTCGTATTGGTTTATATAGCGCAGGTCTTCATGTATATTGGGAGCAGTTTGAAGGCTTAAAGGGATGCCTGTTAGAGTACAATTTATTTTTAGAAAAAAGAATGTTAGAGTTTGGTGAAGTATATAATTTTGGACTTGTAGATACCGAAGATAAAGGTCGCGAGGCGGGAGGATATTTTAATAAATATAATGTAGATATCGTGTTTTCTCATGCGGCTACCTATTACACCAGTGCATGCCTTCTACCTCTACATCAAATCAATAAGGCGCCAGTTATTGTTCTGAATTTGCAACCAACACCAGAAATGGCTTATGAGAGTACGGGCACCGACCGCTGGTTAGCGCAATGTGTAGGCTGTTCCATTCCCGAAATTTCTAATGCTTTTAACCGTGCTGGTATAAAGTTTAGGGCAATTAATGGATTGCTTGGTCTAGACTACACTC